>NZ_ANNO01000257.1:0-2192 GCF_000409565.1 Pseudochrobactrum sp. AO18b | reverse complement strand
AAAATAAATGAATAAAAAAGGCCGGTTTACACCGGCCTTTTTATTAGGGCTCTGCGAATGAATGACTTTTACCTATTACACTAATTTTCCCATCGGCATTAATGCACCGCGTTGCATCACCACCTGAGAGGCAACAGCATGACCGGCTTTGACAGCCATCTCAATATCTTTGCCACTCAACAGTGCTGCCAGAAAACCGCCATTGAATGAATCTCCGGCACCGGTTGTGTCCACCGGTATGAGCGGCTCAATATCCATGATCTGACGTGTGCCATTGTCATCAGCAATCAGCATTATACCGCCGCCGTTTTTAACCACAACGACCTGTGCACCGGCAGCGCGATAGCGGGCAGCACAATCCTCTAAACTGCGATCACCGAACATTGCCGCTTCATCATCAAAACTCGGTAAAACAATCTGCGCAACCGCTGCCGCCTGCATGATCGTTTCGCGCAAAATATCGTAGTTCTCCCACAAACGCGGCCTGATATTGGTATCAAGCACCACTGTTTTTCCGGAGCGGGCAGCATCTCGCAAATGAGAGATAAATACTGTCCGCTGCTCAGGACAAAGAATAGCCAGCGTAATCGCAGAAAAATATATGATATCGGCATCGGAAAAAGCCTTGGCGAGCAATGGCTGATTGACCGCCAGCAGACGTGCTGCCGACTGGTTGCGCCAATAGGTAAAATGGCGCTCGCCGTTCTCAACTTCGATCAGGTAAAGACCAGCCTGACGCTGCGCATCTTCCTGAATATAGTCAGTACCGATCCCGTTCCGGTTCAGAAAATCTTTCATTTTTGCAGAAAAACTATCCGTACCGATACGGGTAAAATAAGACACATCCCAGTCCTGCGGAGACAAGCAAGCACGCGCATACCAAGCGGTGTTTAAAGTATCGCCTGCAAAGCCAAGATGAAACTCACTGCCTCCCAGTGAGGACATTTCAATCATACATTCACCGGCAGACAAAAAGAGCTTTTTCCTCACCATTCCCCCGTCATGCTATTTGTTTGTCAGGTCGTTGCCCCGAGCTGCCATGGCACAAATTCATTGTCGCCATAGCCGTAAATCTCGCTCACTGTCTTGCGGCCGGAAGCAACAGCGATAATCTCCTCAAAGATACGTTCGCCTGCCTGCTGAATACTCTCTTCGCCGGTAACAATGCCACCGCAATTCAGATCCATATCTTCCTTCATATGCTCATACATATCTGAATTGGTTGCGATTTTAATACTTGGCGCCGGTTTGAAACCCGAAACCGATCCACGCCCTGTGGTGAAACAGATGAGATTACATCCCCCTGCAACCTGCCCTGTTACAGAAACCGGATCATAGCCCGGCGTATCCATAAATACGAAACCCGCTTCATCAATCGTTTCGGCATATTCATAAACTTGACGCAGCGGCATAGAGCCGCCTTTCGCCACGGCACCGAGCGATTTTTCAAGGATTGTGGTCAGCCCGCCCAACTTATTGCCGTGAGACGGATTATTATTGAGCTCATCGCCGTTGCGCTGCGTGTAATCACGCCACCAGTCAATCCGTGACAACAGCTTTTCAGCAATGTCCGGCCGCGCCGCCCTGCGGGTCAGCAAATGTTCAGCACCGTAAATCTCCGGCGTTTCCGATAAAACACTGGTGCCGCCATGCCGCACAAGCAAATCCGATGCATAGCCGAGTGCCGGATTTGCGGAAATGCCCGAATAACCATCCGACCCGCCGCATTGCAAACCGAGCTTAAGCTGCGACAAAGGCTGTTGTGTGCGCTGCGCCGCATTCACAACCGGCAACATAATTTCAATCGCTGCAATCGCCGCTTCAATTGTCTTCCGTGTGCCGCCATATTGCTGAATGGTCAGCGTCTGCAAACGCTCGCCTTCTTCCAGCTTGTAATGTTCAAGGATCGGAGCAATCTGGTTGGTCTCGCAACCCAACCCGATCAACAACACACCGCCGAAATTGGGATGACGGGCATAGCCCTGTATTGTGCGGGTCAGAACCCGATAGGCTTCCGACTGCGTATTGATCCCGCAGCCGCCCGCATGTCCGAGCACCACAACCCCGTCAATATTATCGCAGTCTTTCAAGCCGCCCATGCGGTTGAAATGATCCGCCACATATTGCGAAACAGTGGCGGAACAATTCACCGTCGCAATCACACCAATATAATTGCGCGTACCAACCCCGCC
>NZ_ANNO01000256.1:0-1985 GCF_000409565.1 Pseudochrobactrum sp. AO18b | reverse complement strand
CCGTCAATACCGCCATAGAATAATGTCCATTCGCTTTTCGGGCTTTTGCGCACCTGCATACATTTTTGCGGCCCTACACCAACACAATCAACCAGCTTATTATTGATATAAAGCACCTCATTCTTACCGGCTGCACTCGCCTGCTGTATCGACAACAGACCGGCACCAACAATGGCCGCAGTTACAACAGGTATAATAAAGGTCTTTTTCACAGGCTTCTCCGTCTTCGCTTCTTACTTGCGTCAGCACTGAACTTAGCTAAAACAACCTGAACAGCAGGTGAACCGGATGACGTCTCAAAACACACATACCAACGGCAAGACCATTGCCATTATTGGCGGCGGTCCTTCAGGCCTTGCTGCGGCAGAAATTCTGTCCGCGCACGGGCATGACGTTACTGTTTATGAAGCCATGCCGACTGTTGCACGCAAATTTCTGCTGGCAGGCAAATCCGGTCTAAATATCACCCATTCAGAGCCCTATGAACGCTTTCGTACCCGCTATGGTTCCAGCGGCTCGCGCCTCATTCCGGCACTCGATGCTTTTACGCCTGAAGATATCTGTGAATGGACTGAACAGCTGGATATCGAGGTCTTCACCGGTAGTTCCGGCCGCGTCTTTCCGAAACGGATGAAAGCCTCGCCACTATTGCGCAACTGGGTCGCACGGCTGGAAGCGCAAGGCATCAAAATCCTGAAACGTCATCGCTGGAAAGGCTTCAGCGGAGACACTCTTTTGTTTGACACACCGGAAGGTGAAAAGCAGATCAGCCCTGATGCCACATTACTGGCTCTGGGTGGCGCCAGCTATCCGCGCCTTGGCTCTGATACCGCATGGGTGCCGTGGCTTACGGAAAAGAATATCAATACTGCACCTTTCCAATCGGCTAATTGCGGATTTGATGTTGACTGGAGCACAGTCTTTCGCGAGCGCTTTGCAGGTGCACCGATCAAATCGGTTGCCGTCACATCTCCGGCAGGCCGGATTGAGGGTGAATTTGTCATCTCGCAGCACGGCATTGAAGGCAGTCTGATCTATGCCCACGCCGCTGCATTGCGCGATCAGCTGAATAATACCGGCACCGCCAGTCTCTATCTTGATCTGACACCCGCACGGTCAGTTGAACGGCTGATACGCGATCTCACCAAGCAAGGCAGCAAAAGCAGCTTCTCCAACCGCCTGCGCAAAGCCACCGGCCTTGAAGGTGTGAAAGCAGCTCTATTACGCGAACTGATGCCGGATGCTCATATGCTCTCCGCAGAAGGTCTTGCGCAGCAAATTAAAAATCTCGCAGTGCCATTGCTGCGTCCGCGCCCGATTGCAGAGGCGATTTCCTCTGCCGGCGGCATTGTCTGGGATGAGGTCAGCGACAATTATATGCTGCACAAATTGCCGGGTGTTTTTGTTGCCGGTGAAATGCTGGATTGGGAAGCGCCGACCGGCGGCTATCTTCTCACCGCCTGCTTTGCAACAGGCCGTGCCGCTGCCCGCGGCATGCTTAAATGGTTGCAGGCTTAAACGATCTTCGCCTTCACAAACACATCATAGCGAGTGCTCTTGCCTAATATCTGATGCGAAGGTTTGCGGATACCTGCCATTGGTTCCGCACGCAGCGGCCATTTCAGTACAACACGGTTTTGCGCAGCTTCCAGCGCCACCTGCATCAGCCTTTCCGCATCAGGATCGGTACCGACAATCTCGCGGATCTGGCGCATTTCTTTTTTGACCAGTGCCGTATTTCCGCGTGGCGGATGCATCGGATCAACCAGAACTACCTGCGGCTTCAGTTCCGGCAACAAGGCACAGGAGTCACCAAAGAGCAGCGTCATCCGCGCCACGGTCTCCGCCAAGCGCCCGCCTTCTGCCGCAGCGCGTTCCAGCCCTGCGGCCAGCAAAGCATGCATTTTTTCTGACCGCTCAATCAAGGTCACTTTTGCGCCAAGTGATGCCAGCAAAAAGGCATCGCGGCCAAGCCCTGCGGTAGC
>NZ_ANNO01000255.1:0-1915 GCF_000409565.1 Pseudochrobactrum sp. AO18b | reverse complement strand
CAGCCCTGCCGCTTTGGCAAGCGCCTGCCCGCGCCCCTCACCGGAGCGGAAACGATGACCGACAGCCCCGCCGACAAAATCAACAATCAGGTCATTATCATCTGCTTGCTGCATAGGTTCTCTCAAAACGGGCAAGGTATGGTAAAAGTAACAGCACGGCCATCAGGATGGCGAAAGCTCAGGCTCTCCGCATGCAGCAGCAAACGATCTGCCGCCTGCAAAGCAGCGCCCTCTGCATAGAATTCATCACCCAGCATCACATGACCGATGGCCTTCATATGCACACGCAGCTGATGCGTCCGGCCGGTCAGTGGAAATAAACTCAGCCTTGTTGTCTGCTCTCCGCGTTCCAGCACCTGCCAGCGGCTTTGCGCCGGTTTGCCATGTTCGTAATCCACACGGTGACGCGGTTTATTGTCCGGATCAATCGCCAGCGGCAGATCAATCAGACCTTCATCCTCTGCCACATTGCCCCAAACAACTGCGACATAGGATTTCTCGGTGCTGCGCTCTTCAAACTGTCTGGCAATCTGTGCATGGGCTTTACGGTTCAGCGACATCAGCACCACGCCGGATGTATCCTTATCCAGCCGGTGGATCATCAGTGCCTTTGGAAACTGTTTCTGCACCCGTGTTGCCAGACTATCCGACAAAGCCGGATCACGCCCCGGCACAGATAACAGCCCGCTTGGCTTATCCAGCACCAGAATATCCGCATCCTGATAGATCACCGATACCGGATCCATAGGCGGATTATAAACAGGAGAAGCGGAAGAGTATGTGCTCATGCCTCCCTCTAACATAGTTTATCCGCCGCATAGAAGTGCTGACTTTCAGGAGAAACCAAGAAAAACGGGAACTGAAACGGCAGTTCAGCGGTTTACCCAGGCACTCCCTGCAAAATCAGTCGTGATTTTGCACTCACGGAAAGGCTTTTGATGCGATATTTTCTGCCCCTCTGTTTGCTTGCAGTGCTGAGTAGCGGCACTTTGATGACAATACCGGCCACAGCGAAAACTGTTCCGATACCTGCACAAAAACCCGCAGCGGAAGAGAATAAAACTATTACCCCTGCCCCAAAACCGGAACTAAAAGAACCGCCCGCTTCCCCAAAACCGGATATATCAAAACCGGAGACACCGAAAACCGAACGGATTTATCAGGCTGCCTGCCTGCCATTAGTGCAAAATGAAGTAACCGGCAAAGTCATCCCGCCTGTCAATGAAGGGCAATGCCAGATCAGAAGCCCGCTGGAAATCACGGCCTTCACCAAACCTGTCCCGATAGAACTGGATCAGACGATTACAACCAATTGCACGATGACTGTCGCTCTCACTGAATGGGTGCAGCAGGCCAACAATCTGGCCCAAACCCATCTCGGCAGCGATATCAAAACCATCGGCACCGGTTCGCATTATCAATGCCGCAAGGTGAATAACGGCTCGGCAGGACGTGTATCCGAACATGCTTTCGGCAATGCTCTGGATATCATGTCTTTCACACTCGCCAATGGTGAAAAAACCACACTTGCCACAGACTGGAACGGCAGTGAAAAACAAAAGAAATTCTGGCGTGAATTACATAAGGCAAGCTGCACGCTGTTCATGACAGTCTTCGGGCCGGAAGCCGACAGTGCCCATGAAACCAATCTGCATCTTGATATGGGCTGCCACGGCAAATCCTGTACCTATCGCATCTGCCAGTAACCTGATGAAACAGAAAAATAGACGCCCGATTTCCGGCGGCACCGGAAGAAAATCATGATAAAGTCTGTTTATGCTATTTTCTTTACCCGACCCGCACACTCTTTATCAGGCGCTTCTTGATCGTGACCAGTCCTATGACGGCCATGTTTTTGTTGGTGTAACCAGCACCGGCATCTTCTGCCGTCTGTCTTGTCCGGCACGTAAACCGA
>NZ_ANNO01000254.1:0-3587 GCF_000409565.1 Pseudochrobactrum sp. AO18b | reverse complement strand
GAGAACAGCCGTTTTTTTGATCATCCGGCCGCCTGTATGGAAGCGGGCTTCCGGCCGTGTCAGCGCTGCCGTCCGCTGGATTTTTATCGTGGCAAGGAACCGGTCGTCGCCAAATTGCTGGATTGTCTGGATGCCCGACCGGATCATTTCTGGTGCGAAGATGACCTCATCGCCATGCAACTTGATCCTTCCACAGTGCGCCGTGCTTTCAAACGCCATCTGGGTATGACTTTTCTGGATATGGCACGACTGCGCCGCAAAGCACGCGGGCTTGAAAGCATTGCTGCCGGTCATTCGGTCATCGATGCACAGCTTGAGGCCGGTTATGATTCCGGCAGCGGTTTTCGCGAAGCCATTACGCAGCTGATCGGTGATACGCCTGCCCAGCTGAAAGGCCGGGATCTGCTGAAAGCCGACTGGCTGGAAACACCGATCGGCTCCATGCTGGCCGTAGCCGACCAGCATCATCTGCATTTGCTGGAGTTCTTTGAGCGTAAAGGCCTGCCCAATGAGCTGAAAAAACTGCGTCTCTACACCAAATCATCCATCAGCTTTGGTCGCCTTGCACCAATTGATCAGATTGAAGCAGAGCTGAAACTCTATTTCACCGGTGGTTTTACCGGTTTTAAAACACCACTGGCGCTCTATGCTCCGGCCTTTACCCGCTCGGTCTGGGATGTATTGCAGGAAATTCCGCTGGGTGAAACCCGCTCCTATGCCGAGCTGGCAGAGCTGACCGGACGCCCTGATGCCATACGTGCCGTGGCCAATGCCAATGGCGCTAATCAGCTGTCAATTATTATCCCGTGTCATCGTACCATCGGCTCGGACGGATCACTCACGGGATATGGCGGCGGTCTATGGCGCAAACGCTGGCTGCTTGAGCACGAAAAGCGCATGGCTGCCCGTTCCGCCGCCTGAATAGTTTAAAAGCCTGTATGGGTTTTCAGGAATTCGGTTTCTTCCGGCGTATTTTTGCGGCCGAGTACGGCATTGCGATGCGGAAACCGGCCGAATTCCTCGACAATATCACGATGCTCTCTGGCAAAGCCGAGAGCAAAATCATTGCCGAGCGCTTTATAAAGCTTCACGCATTGCTCCTGATCTTCAATCACTTCGCTATGCATCAGCGGCAGATAGAAAAACTGCCGTGCTTTCTCATCCACAGCCATGTCATAATCATGCTCCAGCGCATATTTTGACAGTGCACAGGCAAGCGGATCACTCGCAAAAGCCTTAGGATCACCGCGGAACATATTGCGCGGAAACTGATCAAAAATAATAGTCAGAGCCAAAGCGCTTTTGGCATCATTCTTCCAATGCGCAAGATCACCTTCCACGGCCTGCTCATATACCGCGCTGAAACGCTGTTTGATTTGCTGGTCAAGATCATCAGAACGAACAAACCAATGCGCTTCCGTCGCATCAGAAAACCAGAAATCCAGAATATCCTGCGGGGTCACCTGCACCATAGATCATCTCTCCTGTCTTATTCTCATACATATACATAGAGCAAATCTCCGAGCTTACCAGCTTCAGAAATTTTACTTATGCAAACCAACAAAAAAGGAGCCGCAAGCGGCTCCTTTTACAAATCATCTTCATGAAACAATCAGGAAGAAAACTCTTTGTCTTTATGAGCGAGAATGGCCAGCAAAGTAATTGCCGCCGCAGCCAGCAAATACAGACCAACATAGCTAAGGCTGTAGGTTGTAGCCAGCCATGTCGCAATATATGGCGCCAGCGAAGCACCGAAAATACTGGCCATGTTAAAGGTCATGGAAGCACCGGTATAACGCACGGCAGTCGGGAACGGCGAAGCCAGCGCCGCACCGATCGGACCATAGGTCATGCCCATCAGCGCGAAACCGATGATCGAGCACATCACAGCGCCGACAACACCGGCACCCAGCAGTGGTGCCATGAACAGGCCGAACACACCAATACCGACTGTGGTGAGGATCATGATGAAGCGGCGTCCGAAACGGTCAGACAACAGACCGGAAACCGGAATCAACAGACCAAAGAACACAACGCCAACCATCTGAATGAACAGGAATTGCTCACGGGAATAGCCCATGCCTGCCTGTTCAACCGGACGTGTTGCCCATGACAGCATGAATACGGTCATCAGATAGAACAGCACAAAGGTTGCCAGCGCGGAGAAAGTTCCGAGAACCAGCGCACGCTTGTGATGTTTGAAGACTGCTGCCAGCGGCACCTGAACGCGCTCCTGCTTATCCATTGCCTTCTGGAATTCAGGTGTTTCGGTGATCTTGATACGAACATAAAGACCAACCGCAACCAGCAGGATCGAACCGACAAACGGAATACGCCAGCCCCAGCTCATGAACTGCTCATTGCTCAGTGTGGCACCGAGAATAATGAATGTACCGGCAGAGAGAATAAAGCCGATCGGCGCACCAAGCTGCGGGAACATTGCATACCATGAACGCTTGCCTTCCGGCGCGTTTTCGGTTGCCAGCAACACCGCCCCGCCCCATTCACCGCCAAGGCCAAGTCCCTGACCGAAACGGCACAGTGCCAGCAACAGCGGCGCAACCACACCGATTTGTGCATAGGTTGGCAACAAGCCGATGATAACGGTCGAAAGACCCATGGTCATCAGCGCGGCAACCAATGTTGCCTTACGGCCGATTTTGTCACCGAAATGGCCGAAAACCATGGCACCAAACGGACGGGCAAAGAAAGCAATCGAGAATGTAGCAAAAGATTGCAACATGGCCGAAGTCGGATCACTGGCCGGAAAGAACACAGCCGGAAACACCAGAACGGCAGCCGTTGCATAAACATAAAAATCGAAAAATTCGATTGTTGTTCCCACGAGGCTGGCAAACAGCACACGCGCGGGCGAATTCAAGGCCGGAGCTGCCTGACCGTTTTTACCGGCAACAGCACTCCGGGGGGCACCGGAAACACTCATTTTTTTATCCTGTTTGCGCAAGTTTACGAGTGTAAAATCCGATCCCGCAGACCTGCTGAAATATCGACGCAGAACAGCCGTTTAAAAAGAAAAGGACTGACCTGAATTATGCACCACCGACACCGAAAACCGGAATCCGGCGCATTCTGATCGCAATGGTCTATCCGATTAAAAGCAAGAAAACTATCAAAAATATCAGGGTTTCTTTTTAAAATTGCGCAAAATGCACGTTTATTTTGCAGTTCGCCATGTCATATGCATTTTCGCGCAATAGTCTGATAACGACATTTCAATCCGGCCATGCAAATGATGCGAACGAGTGCCGGACTTATCACAAATGCGTTGCACAACAGTCATGCGCTGTTCATTGAAATTGCAGAGAATGCGGCAGTCCTGTTTTTCGGAGATTACGGTCATGCATCCGCCCTCGGAAAATACCAATCGCAGAAAACAACCGCCACCGGTCAGATCAAGCAATAATAATTGCTCATCCGCTATCTGGTTTCCGCGCTGGATACCGCACAACACAAAAAGAGCGCTGCCCGTCAATGCGCCGGTCAACCGCGTCTGGTAACCAGAGCGCCGTGCGTCCTGTCGGGCGCACAAAGTTCGCTCTAACACTTTTAAATTATGCTCTGGCACT
>NZ_ANNO01000253.1:0-17364 GCF_000409565.1 Pseudochrobactrum sp. AO18b | reverse complement strand
AAAAAACCCCTTGTGCAGAACACAAGGGCTTTTCATTTTTAACAGCTGAACAATCAGAACTTCGAGGTCATGCTGACCCAGAGACGGCGTCCGTCAACCGAAGCATTGAAATCACTCTCTTCAATACGCTTGTCGAACAGATTGTAGAGTGCCGCATTGAATGTAACATTCTCGCTGAACTCATAGCTCGTACCGATATCAAAGGTCATATAGGCATCATATTTGCGGGCAATGACCTTGCCGTTTTTGTAAACCGGCTTGCCGTTGCTGCCGATACGGGCACCGGCATTGGTTTCCGAGCCATGGTAATTGGCAGCGGTCCATGCAGACAGGCCTTCAACCGGTGTGATCCAGTCCGCGCGGATATTACCCATATGTTCCGGCGTACGTGTCAGCGGCAGACCATCATAGTCCCCGCCCTTCTGACGGGAATGTGTATAGGTATAGCTGGCGCGCAAACGGATGTCAGATGTCGCTTCCCAGTTTGCAGTCAGTTCCACACCCTGCATCACAGCATTATCGATATTGAAGCTGCTCCACAGAACGTAATTTGTATTTTCGCTCCAGCGGATCGGCTTGCCATTCGCATCAAGCATCTGCTTGTTGGAGATCTTGTCCTTGAAATCCGTGTAGAAATACGTCGCGCCAAGCTGCAAACCGTCCTGATTGTCCCACAGGGCACCCAGTTCATAGCTCGTGCTCTTTTCTGCTTTCAGACTTTCATCACCAATAATCACGCCGCAAGGGTTTTTGCCGGATGGCAGGCTTGCCTCAGGACCATAGAAACAGCCGCCGCCGCCGGTTGTATAAGCATAGCCCGGTGCGATCGTGCGGATTTCCGGTGCTTTAAAGCCCGTGGAAATACCACCTTTCAGCGTCAGCTGCTCCGTTGCATGCCACACGGCATAGGCACGCGGGCTGAGATGGGAACCGTAGATTTCGTGGTCATCCATACGCAGACCACCGGTCAGCGAGAAGTCCGGTGTAATCCACCACTCATCTTCAGCAAAGACCGCCCATTGGCGAATGCTGAATGTCTCATCAAGACCGGTGCGGCGTCCCGGATTCTGATCTGTCAGCTGTGCATCAATGAACTGACCGCCGGTGACCAGCGTATGATCGCCGTAAAACTCAAACGGTGTGGTGAATTTACCGTCGAGTACAGAGTTGCGGATTTCCGGTGAACGCAGATTTTCCACATAGGAACCGCGGGCTTTATCCCAGTTGAAATTGGTGCGTTCTGCCCATTCCTGCGAGAACGAGAAATCAGACGTTGTCGGGCCCCAGCGGCCGGTATGGCTGATCGACCAATGTCTGCGGTCATTGTAATTATAAGTATCTGTTCCGGTCAAAGCGATTGTATCACCGACATTGCCTTCACGACGCACGCGGGTGACGCCGCCTTCAATGAAAATGTCATGATCTTCATTCGGTGTAATTGTCAGCTTTCCGCCCAGATCACCGTCGCGCTGTTCCTGCGTACCATTGAGAAATTTATCCTCACTGCGCTTGAGCCCGCGTCCCCAGGCCTGAACGCCAACAACATCAGGCACCAGCGGCCCGCTGACATAGAAGGAAGCCTGTCCGCTGTTGCCGTAGCGTGATTTGGTCTGCACAGTACCGTCAAGGGTCAGCTCACCATGCCATGCATCATCAACTTTACGGGTAATAATATTGATAACGCCACCCATGGCATCCGAACCATAGAGCGAAGACATCGGACCGCGCACCACTTCAATCCGCTCGATGGCCGATGCAGGCGGAACAAAACTCTGTTCAAAACCGGCATTACCATTGGTGCGGGCATCGCGGGTGCTCTGGCGCTTACCGTCAACCAGAATAAGCGTATAGGCACCCGGCAAACCGCGGATATAAATATCCTGCTCATTGGCGATACCGGTCACGCTGACACCCTGCACGCTGTTAAGCGCATCGGTCAGGTTGCGGAAGGCACCTTTTTCCAGCTCTTCGCGCGGTACAACAGTAATACTGGCCGGTGCGTCTTTAACATTCTGCTCAAAGCCGGTGGCTGTGACAACGATCTGATCCAGACGCACAGTACCTGCCGGAGCTGCAGCCTGCTCAGCGGACTGATCCGCAACTTGTTCCGTTGGTTGCTCGGCCTGCGCTTCAGCCGCGACCGGCTTCTTTTTAACAGCCTGTGCCTGAGCCGGAAGGGCGAAAGACAGCATTGTTCCGGCCAGAATTGTGCCGCATGCAAGAGCTGCGAGACGACGCATTTTGACCTGTTTTAACATCTCAGATCCGTAAACTGTCTGAATTTCCGCTCTTGAATGTCCGATATCTGTCATTTCAATTGCCCTCTACCACAAATATGAGTTATTTACTCCCCTTATGTGTGGCAAGGTAACAGGTCAATCGCCATGTTTCAGACTTATTCCAACATCAGCTTTTTGCATTCCGCACAATGAAGATATCGCACCGCCTGAAAAAAGCTTTGTTCTGCACCAAAGCCGGAAGGAACAGTTAAATGCGTGAAAAGACTGTGCCTGATGACAAGAAGTCAGCCAAAGACAGCACAAACAGTGCTTTGCCCGCGTCCCGCTTAGGGCAGTTAAGGCTGTTGATAGCTTTGGATACATTGCTTGTGGAGGGCAGCGTGCAACAGGCTGCCAAGCGCATGAATCTCAGCGCTCCGGCGATGAGTCGCCTGCTCAACCAGATTCGGGAAGCCTTTAACGACCCCATTTTAGTACGTTCCGGCCGCCGGATGATCCCCTCTCCGCGCGCGGAGATGCTGCGCCTGCGCCTGCGTGCTCTTGCGGATGAGGCTGAAAACCTGCTCAGCTCCGATATACCGGCAACGCAGACACCGGCGGAAACCGGCTGGCAGCAACAGGCTTTGCTCGCCGTTCCGCCTTTATCTCTCAGAACACCGCTGATCGGCGGGCAACCCAGCCCCAAACAACTCGCCAATCAGCTGGCAGATCTGAGCAGCAGCCATGATCCTGTTTTACGCTTTTCGCGGTTTTTAGGCATACTCGGCCGTGGTGCCGGAAACAGCCGCCCGCTGACGATTGAGGAGGCAGAGGAAGCCTTTTCCCTGATCCTGCAGCAACAGGTTGATCCGATGCAGGCCAGCGCATTTTTCAGCCTGATCCATTATCGCGGAACAGCCGCTCAGGAACTGGCAGGTATGGTCAGGGCTGCACGCCAATATTATCAGCTGGATGATACATTCAGTCCGCAGGCGGATCTGGACTGGCCGGCCTATCTCTCCCCCAACTCCCCGCGTGCACCATGGTTTTTACAGGCCGCCAAACTGCTCGCTCAGACCGGATATAAAATCGCGCTGCATGGCAGCAATGGCAGCGGTGTAAATAGCGGTAAGATTGAACAGGCAGCGCATGCGCTTGGCATCCCTGTTGCACAAAACCTTGCCGATGCCCGCCAAACACTGAAGAACAGCCACATTGTCTATATGCCATTAACAGGTTTTGCGCCTGCTCTTGCATCCATGATGGCGCTCTATCCGCTATTTGCCGCGCGCTCTCCTGTGGGCGACTGTGTGCATCTTCTCAATCCGTTGCAAGCGCGTGCCAGCCTGCTGGGTGTATCCCGACCGGCCTATCGGGAACTGCACAGAGATACGGCAAAGCTGTTGCAGGAACTGCCGGAAGTGCATGACACTAATGTTTATGGAAACAGCCAGCGACAATTGACCGTTCTCAGCGGCAATCGCGATGTAGCGGAGTTTTATCCTTTCCGTGTGGCAACACTTTTAAGTCTCAGCGGCACGGAAAGCTCTGATATTATTATAAAAGCACTGCATGAGCCGGAAGCCCTGCCTCGTATCGGCATGGATTCCTTTGAATATTGGCAGGCTATCTGGGCAGGAACTGCCATTGACCCGCGTCTTGAAACCGTTGTCACAGCAACAGCGGCGCTCGGCCTGATGACATTGCACAATGATCCCGACTTCAGCGGCTGTCACACCAAAGCAAAACAACTCTGGCAGCAGCGCCACAATAAATAAACGGCACCTCCCGAAGAAGGTGCCGTTTAATCGCTGTCAGGTGCCCCGCCATTTCTGCGTCTTGCGCAGCAGCATTTGCGACAAGCCATAATGCACAAGCCGTGCCGCGACATTGGTATAGAAGATCATCATCCCCATAGCGGCAGCGGGTGCCACATCCCCTGCATCATCCATATTCAGTACGGCGACGGAAGCCAGCGTAGTATGAGCAGAATACAGGAACACCACGGCGGATACTGTCGTCATCGCATTGACGAACAGGTAGATTGAAATATCCAGAATGGCCGGCAGACATACCGGCACGGTCACCCGCGCAAATAGTTTGTAGAATGGTTGCTTGAGCGATGCCGAAACGGACTCGAATTCCGGATCCATTTGTTTCAGTGCGGTCAGCGCCGTCAGATGGGACACTGTATAAAAATGCGTCACGGTACAGATGACAAGAATTATCATTGTCCCGTAAATAGTGCTCAGCGGGTTAGCCGGATTGTTGAAGAAGAAGATATAGGCAAGCCCCAACACCATCCCTGGCACAGCCATTGGCAGCATGGCCAGAAACTGGAACAAGGCACGGCCTTTAGCAAAGCCCTCGGTCTTCTCAACCGCATAGGCACCGACAAACACGACAACTGTTCCGATAATCGCCGTCAGAAAAGCCAGCTGGATAGAATTATAATAGGAGCTCCAGCCACCGCCATCCATACGCCCGAACTCAAAATTACGCAGGCTGAGGCTCAGATCATAAGGCCAGAATTTTACGATGGCCGCTAATTGGCAGACCAGCAAAAGGCCGGTGATAAAAACAGCTATCAGAGCGCAATAAAGCAGGCACAGATTGTCAAACAGCGGTTTCTTTTTCGGAGCAAACGGCACCGCACGTGCAGATAACAGAGCAACCTGTTTGCGCTGGATAACTCTGTCGACGGCAAAAGCAATCACAGCGGGAAACAGCAGCATCACGGAAACAACCGCACCGATTTCAAAATTCTGCTGGCCAATAACCTGCTTATAAATATCCACCGCCAGCACATTATACTGACCGCCGATAACCTTTGGCAGACCGAAATCCGTGATAACCAGATTGAACACTACAAAAGCTGCGGAAATCAAACCATAGCGTGCGCCCGGCACTGTGACCGTCCAGAATGTGCGCCATTTGCTTGCCCGCAGGGAATCCGCCGCCTCATAATGACGGGCATCCGACACAGCCAGAGCCGTGGAAATAATCATCAGCGCATGGGGAAAAGTAAAGAACACCGACCCCAGCACAATGCCCAGAGGCCCGTAAATTGGCAGGCCGAACAGCAGCTCTTTCAAAATCCCCTGATTACCGAACAGATAGATCAGCGCAATCCCCGGCAGCAATGACGGCACAAGAATTGGCATCACCGCCACCAGCTTGAAAAAGCCTTTGAAGCGCATTTTGGAACGGTTGAGCGCATAGGCAAAACCAAAAGCCAGTGAAACGGTGAGCACCATGCTGACCAGCGCAATGACCAGAGAATTCCTGATCGACTGAAACAGCGCCGGTGATGAAAAATAAGTGCGATAATTATCCAGCCCTGTCGTTTGATGCGGCATCAGCATGACACGGCGGAAATTATTGGAATCCATCTCCTGCCATTCCTGCCCTGTATAAGGGGCAGAACCGATCAGAAACCGGCTGTTATCCGTCAAACCACGGATGCGATAATGTTCAGCCCCGCGAAAGCTGAATTCCGGAAACAGCGCCACAGGTGACAAGCGACCGCTATTGGAGGTTGCCAATTCTTCGGATGAAATAGTTTTCAGTTCAGCATTCAGCTGGCTCAAAGACTGAGCAGGAGCCCAGTTGCCTTTGCCGTCACCAACCTGCACCTCATAATTTTCCAGCTGAAACTGGTAACTGGCAAAAGATTTGGACAGCATCACATAAAGCGGCGCCGCCAGTGTTATCAGCAGGTAAGCGCCGATAATCAGCATCATGCCGCGCTTGATCCAGTCGTCCGAACTGACCTTTTGACGAACAGCCTTGCCTGCCGGCATAAGCGGAGCGGCAGGATAATCGCTTACAGCACTCATCGCCTGCCCTTTCCGTCAAAAATCAGCAAACGGCTTTTCGGCAGTTCAACAAGAATAGTCATACCTTCTGTCAGGCCGAGGCGACGTTCGGCATTGATGGAAAAATCTGCAATCAGCTGCTGGTTTTGCAAATAGGTGCTGCGCATATGCGTGCGCCAGAAAGAGCCGAGAAATTCCATGGCTTCAATCTGCACCTCAATCAGATTTTCCCCGTTTCCGGCAGAAGAACTCGCATCCACAGCGCGGCCATGAGGGATCACATCATTCGGCCTGATCACTGCAACCGCCTCGCTGCCCTCCGGCAGATTATGTTCATTGCATTGCAGAACCAGATCACCGGAAACTGCGGTGCCATCCGCCCCGATCGTGACCAGATATTTATTGGTCTCTCCGATAAAATCCGCCACAAACAGGCTGCTCGGCTGACGATAAACATCAAGCGGCGTACCAACCTGTTCGATTGTCCCTTTATTCATCACCACGATACGATCAGCCATAGCCAGCGCTTCTTCCTGATCGTGGGTGACCATGATTGTTGTCACGCCGAGCTTGCGCTGCAATTCTTTAATCTCATGGCGCAGATGAACACGCACTTTGGCATCAAGCGCAGAAAGCGGCTCGTCAAGCAACAAAAGCCCGGGAGAAATCGCTATCGCCCTTGCCAGCGCAATACGCTGCTGCTGTTCGCCGGAAAGTTGTGAAGGATATTTTTTCGCCTGATCTGCCAGTCCCACCAGTTCCAGCAATTCGGCAACACGCTGCGTAATCTCGGCGCGTGATTTCTTCATATTTTCAAGCCCGAAGGCGATATTCTTTTCAATGGTCAGATTGGGAAACAAAGCATAGGACTGAAAAACAATCCCGTAGTCGCGTTGGGCAGGCGGCAGGCAGGAAATATCCTTGGAAGCCTGATGAACCGTCCCCCTTGTCTGCAGATCCAGCCCTGCAATGGCACGCAGCAATGTGGTCTTGCCGCAACCGGAAGGCCCGAGAAAACAGATAAATTCGCCTTCTCTGATTTCCAGATTGATGTCTTTCAGCGCATAAAACTCTCCGAAAGCTTTCCAGAGGCCGTCAACCTTGAGATATTCCTGTCTGTTTGCTGCCGCATCGCCGGCATTATATGCCTGCTGACCGATACGAACAGCATCTGTAGCCATTTCATGTTTCACGAATTCATTCCTCTGGACTGACATGGTCACACTCCCTGAACGAACGCGGAAAAGCCCGCGTTCGCAGTCGCATTATGCGTGTCTGTTAGAGCAGCTTCGGAAAACACGGGAACCGGCCTGTGTCCGAAACCTTATGAAGACAGAAATTCTGCCGCTCAATGAGACAGCGTTCCGATCAGCCTTTGGATTCAGATTTTGAATCGTACCGTTTCGACCATTCTTCCAGAATGGCTTTGCGATTATTCGCCGCCCATTCCAGATCATTTTTAATCATCTTCTTTTCGAGATCAGCAGGAATATGTTCCACAGGCTTGGCAATGCCCGGCAACGCGACCACGGCAAAACTCTTATTGAGCGCTTCCATGGCATTCGGTGTCAGTGTCCAATCCATCAGGGTTTTGGCGGCATCCATATTCGCTGTACCGGCCATAATCGCCACGGCCTCGGACTCCCAGCCGGAGCCTTCTTCAGGGAAAATAATATCCACCGGCGCACCGGCACTCTTTACCTGAGAGGCAGGGAATTCAAAGGAAACGCCGATCGGTATTTCACCCGCACCGGCCATTTTGCACGGTTTGGAGCCGGAATGCGTGTAATTGGCGATATTCTCATGCAGGGCATCCATATAGTCCCAGCCGCCCTTTTCGCCGAACATCTGCAACCAGGATGACACATCGAGGAAGCCGGTGCCGGACGATGCCGGATTAGGCATGACCACATGACCTTTATATTCAGGCTTGGTCAGGTCTTTCCAGCTTGCCGGCGGTTTCAGGCCAAGTTTCTCTGCTTCAACCGTATTGAAACAGACCGCGGCCACATAGGCATCAAGGCCGATCCAGCTGGTCGGACGATCCTTATCCACAAAACGCGGATCCAGCTTGTCGACATCTTTCGGCGTATAAGGTTCTAGCATGCCTTCATTTTTAAGGATCAGCAGCGATGTGGCCGCAATACCCCAGACAATATCTGCTTTCGGGTTGTTCTTCTCGGCCAGCAGCTTGGCGGTCATAACCCCTGTGGAGTCACGCACCCAGTTCACTTTAATATCCGGATGATCTTTATTAAAAGCTTCTGCAAAACGTTGCAGATCAACCGCTTCAAAAGCAGTATAAACAGTCAGTTCTGTTTGTGCATAAGCACTTGATGCCAAAGCAATACCGGCAGCAAGGGACAGAATAAAAGCGCGATGCTTTTTCATTTCATATTTCCCCATTGTTATATCAGCTTTTTGTTATGTGTTTGATAGCTGATTGCTTATTTTTATACCTGCTTTTGCAGGCTGTTCCCTCTTATGGCTCCTCATAGTGCGAACCGCAGTTCAATAAGTAAAATCTATTTATTTTATACATCGCCCTCCAAAACTTATAGGTTAGAGAGCATTTCTTCAGGACAGAAAAATCTATGCGCCTTCCAATATCGCTCTTTCGACAACAGACAATGCCTGTTCAAGTTCCTGCTGAGTAATGATGAGCGGCGGCGACAAGGTCAGCACATTGCCCTGACTGATCTTGAAACTGACGCCGCCCTCCAGACAGCGATAATAAACCGCCTCAGCCAGTGCATTATCCGGCTCACGGCTATGCCGGTCGCGCACCAGCTCCACGCCGAACAGCAAGCCACGACCACGCACATCTCCCACATGCGGTGAGCGCAATTGCAACTCCCGAAGACGGTTCATCGCATATTGGCCAAGCTCGGCCGCACGCTGAACCAGCCCTTCTTCCTCAATAATCTGAATTGTGGTGAGCGCGGCGCGCGTCGTCACCGGATTTTTCTCATGGGTATAATGCCCGATCGCATAATCACCGCATACATCCAGATCACGGCGAACAATTGCCGCCGCGATCGGCAGCATACCGCCACCCAGCGACTTACCGAGCACAATCATATCCGGTGTCACGCCATCATGATCGGACGCAAAAAACTTGCCCGTTTTGCCAAGTCCGGTCGGAATTTCATCAAAGATCAGCAAAGTCCCGTGACGGTCACAGGCCTCGCGCACTTTTTGCCAGAAACCGGGCGGCGGCGGATAAGGTGTGGCGCGCATCGGCTCTGCCACCACAGCGGCAATATCACCCTCGCGTTCCAGCACAAAAGACACGATATCCGCGCAGGCAATACCGCAGCTCTCAGGCCCTTTATGCTTATAATGACAACGATAACAGGCAAAAGGCGGCACATGCTCTGCACCGGACAATAAAGGCCCTGCAATACCCGAACGGAATGTTGCTTCCCCGCCGACTGAAGAGGCGCCAAAGCCCGCCCCGTGAAAGGCATCCCAGAAAGACAGGGTTTTAAATCGTCCTGTAGCAGCACGCGCCACTTTCAGCGCCACCTCAATGGCATCTGACCCGCCGGTGGTGAACAGCGTTTTGCCCAGATTGCCCGGTGCTATTTCTGCCAGTTTTTCAGCCAGTTCAATCGCCGGTTCACAGGTAAACCGGCGTGGTGCAAAACTCAGATCATCCATTTGCTGTTTCACAGCAGCAATCAGTTTGGGATGGGCATAGCCGATATGATGGGCGCTGTTGCCGTGAAAATCCATAAAACGACGCCCGTTGGCATCTTCAATCCAGATACCCTGCGCCTTAACAATCGCTGTGAGGCAAGGGCTGGAGAGGCTCTGATGCAGAAAAACATCCGCATCACGGCGCAGCACTTCCTCCATGTGAGGACTGTTTTGCTGCGCCTGCCATCGCTGCCTTGCCTCAGAGCGGTTGGACTCGCCCTCTGTGTGCACTGCCAGTTTCATACTCGCCGCCTCCCCGAACGGTTTTCAGATAATGTGGCGGTTGCGATACGTATGCCTGTTATACTTTATTGCATTTTACGTATCGCGAACCTTGTTTTAAGCCCTTCTCCCGCGTCTCACTCCCATGGCAGTGAGAAGGTTTTGACATTGGTGAAGCTTTTCATCGCTTCAATCACACCTTCTTTATAACCATTGCCGGAATCTTTAATCCCGCCGAAAGGCGACATCTCGATACGGTAACCCGGCACTTCCCAGATATTGACCGTACCGACATTGAGTCCGCGAATATATTTCTGCATACGCCGGTAATCATTGGTGCAGACACCGGATGACAAGCCGAAATCTGTCGAGTTAGACAGCGCAATCAGCGCATCATCATCGTCCGGTGCCCGAATAATCGGAATGACCGGCCCGAAAGTTTCCTGCATCACCAGTTCCGAGCTGTGCGGTACTTCGTCAACCACAATCGGTGGCAGCAAAGCGCCCTGACGACCCGGATCATAAAGAATTTTTGCCCCCTGCTCGGCTGCCATATAGACTAGCTTTTCAAACCGTGCGGCAGCCTGTTCATGGACGACGGTACCGAGTTCTGTTTTCGGATCCATCGGATCACCAAAGCGTATTTTCTTTGCCCGCTCCAGCACCATTGCTACAAAACGATCGGCCACGCTTTCCTGACACAGGATACGTTTAACGGCTGTGCAGCGCTGGCCGGAGTTTTTCGTAGCCCCCGCCACAGCAAGATCAGCCGCTTTTGCCAGATCATCGTCACTCAGATCATTGAGAATAATCAGCGGATCATTACCGCCGAGCTCCAGTACTGTGCGTTTATAGCCCGCAGTATTAGCAATCATCTTGCCCACAGGAACGCCGCCGGTAAAGGTAATCAGATCAATATCCGGATTGGTAATCATTTCCGAACCGATATCTTTCGGCAGGCCTGTCACCACCGACAGCATTTCCGGCGGCAATCCGGCTTCATACATAATATCGCACAGCAGCAATGCCGTCATCGGTGTCAGTTCGGTCGGCTTTACCACCACGCAATTATTAGTGGCAATTGCCGGTGCCACTTTATGCGAAACCATATTCAGCGGATGATTGAACGGCGTGATTGCCGAAATCGCACGCAATGGTTCGCGGAACGTGAAAATCTTGCGGGCTTTGCCGTGCGGTGTCAGATCGCAGGAGAATATCTCACCGTCATCATGCAGGCACATCTGCCCTGCAAGCGTAAATACGTCATAGGCACGGCCTACTTCGTAATAGGAATCCATCTTGGAGATGCCCAGTTCTGAAGTAATCAGATCGGCCATTTCCTCTTTGCGCGCCGCCAGCAATTCAGCTGTACGCAGCAGGATTTTCTGCCGTTCATAGCGTGTCAGCTTCGGCTTATAGGCTGCGGCAATCCTGAAAGCCTCGCGGGCATGTTCGGCCCGCCCTGCCGGAACTGTACCGATAACCGCATTTGTGTAAGGATAATGCACATCAAAAACGGCATCTGCATCGACCTTTTTACCGGCGATACGCATAGGCTCATGTCTGGTTTTAATGATTGTTTCCGGCTTCACCACAAAGGCTCTCCCTTCAATTCACCCCACCGGAAACCGTTCTGATTTTAAAATCAGAGATCGGTTTACCGGCACGGGGGAATGTTTTCCTCAATTTACGACTGAGCTACCGCAGCTGTAACCGCATAGAAAAACGCATCAAAATTACGCAGAACCGGTGCTTCCGGCAATTCCGGCATCTGACGGTTCACAATGAAAGGCACGGCCTGTTCTGTCAGCCCGCCATGCGAGCGCAGAGGCTCATTCAATGCTGCAAGATCATGGCGATGCTCACTGGTGCCGATGGCCTTATTCTCCGATGACACCAGAACAATATCGCCGATACGGTCTTGAGGTAGCCCAAAACGCTCAGCAGCATCAGCATTGTTCAGCACCACATCAATACCTTCAATAGCCGCCAGCCGCTTCATAATATCACCGATATCCGTACCATCCGGCAGATAGGCTGTTGCAAAAGAACCAAGCGCGCCGTGATGCACCACATAAGGATCTGTAATCGGCAGAATAACCCGCGCGGCATCCTTGCCCAGCCAGTCGTCGAGCACATCCTGCACATAGACAACATCCGGTGAGCCATCAGCCTTATGTTTTGGCTTCATGCCGTGATCTGCCGTCACCACAATGGCTGCGCCCAAAGCATCCAGCTCGGCCAGATATTTGTCGAACATTTCATAAAACGCATTGGCCTGCGGCACACCCGGTGCATATTTATGCTGCACATAGTCAGTTGTGGTCAGATACATCACATCAGGCCGGAAAGTTTTGAGCAGCTTCACACCCGCAGCGAACACAAATTCTGAAAGCTCTGCGGAATAAACCTCAGGCACCGGCATACCCAGCCATTGTGATGCATTATCAATGCCGTTTTCCGCTTTCGTTGTCGTATCGGAACGCTCTGCTGAAAAACAAATCGCGCGATTATCTCCGAACTGCAGGCCTGCCCCCAGCAAAGCCCGCAGCTTGTCTTTGGCAGTCACAACCGCGACTTTCGCACCGGCATCATAGAAGCCTTTGAAAATGGTCGGCGCACGCAGAAAGCGCACATCATTCATCATCACTTCCGTACCGGTTTCGCGGTCATAGAGATAATTACCGCAAATGCCGTGCACTGCAGGCGGGCGCCCCGTGGCGATGGAAAGATTATTCGGATTGGTAAAACTCGGAATAACACTATGCGCTGTGCGTACCGTGCCGGTTTCTTTAATGCGTTTCAGTGTCGGCATCAGCCCCGCAGCAATTGCCTCATCCAGATAAGCCGGTTCGCACCCGTCAAGGCAGATCGCGATAGCGGGGACGTTCGGCCAGTTATAATCACGGCCGTTCACGGTTACGGTTACCTTGGTCATCTTGTTCACTTCATTATCCTCCGCAGGCGGCATTGCGCTAACCTGCTGTTTTAAATTTAAAACTCAGGCTGCGAGCTTGGCACGTTCATCCAGTGCTGCGGCTGGCGGGGCAGCTGTGTCCACGCCCATTTCTGTCAGACTGTCTGCGGCAGCGGCAACGACCTGCCGCATGATATTGGCGTCCATGCGCCCGATGCAGCCGACACGGAAACTGTCGACAACAGTCAGCTTACCCGGATAGATGATGAAGCCTTTATCCTTCATCAGATCATAGAAGCGGGAAAACTCGAATTTCGGATGAGCAGGATTGAAGAAAGTGACGATGATCGGCGACAGCCAGCGGTCACGCAGCAGCGTTTCAAAACCCAGCTGGCGCATCCCCTCCACCATCACATCACGATTATTGGTGTAGCGTGCCAAGCGTCCTTCAGCACCGCCTTCGGCTTCATGCATCCGCAAGGCAACCAGAAAGGCAGCAACCACATGGGTCGGTGGTGTATAGCGCCACTGACCGGTTTTGTTCATCGTTGCCCATTGCTCATATATGTCGAGGCTCAGAGAATGGCTGTTGCCTTTAGCGGCTTCCAGCACGCTTTTGCGGGCAATCACAAAACCAAAACCGGGCACACCTTCGATGCATTTATTGGCCGAAGAGACCATGGCTTCATAGCGGATTTTATTCACACTCAGATCAACCGCGCCGAAAGCGCTCATACTGTCGACCAGCAGCTTGCGCCCCTTGGCATAAACAACTTCTGAGATTTCCGCGACCGGATTGAGGATGCCGGAACTGGTTTCGCAGTGCACCACAATCACATGGGTGATTGCCGAATCGGCATCCAGCGCCTGCGCAACCTCATCCGCACGTGGCGGGAGATAGTCTCCCTTGTCAATTTTACTATGAGCACGCCCCAGATAATTCAGTGTCTGCACAATGCGCTGCCCGTAAGCACCGTTCATCAGCACCAGAATTTTGCTGTCTTTCGGCAGAAATGTCCCGAGCATGGCTTCAACCGCAAAGGAGCCGCTGCCCTGTATCGGCACACAATCAAATTCATGCTTGTCATCACCGGCAACACGCAGCAAGCGCTCACGCATTTCGGCTGTCATTGCCCGAAAATCACCGTCCCATGAGCCCCAGTCTCGCAGCATCGCCTGCTTCACCGCATAGTCTGTCGTCAGCGGTCCCGGTGTCAGCAAATAGGGTTCTCCCAGTGCCGGTGCCAGAAACTGATTGGCTTTCCAGTGCGGAAGCATATCTGCTTCTGACTGCGGTCGTTTTTCACCGGCTGATTGCATTTCCTGTCCCTCCGGATGCTGTGCAAAATGCGGATTTGCTTCATCCTTAGGGAAAGACAAATATTTGTAAAATCGTTATTTCAAATCAAACTATAAGTTTTACAGATGCATATTGTACTAAAAAATTGCTGTGCTAAGCTTGGCTCTCAAATCAGAAAAACACTCGGCATCAGGAGAAATCCATGCGCTATGTTCAGTTACGGGCGTTTCATTATGTGGCAATTTCCGGCGGATTTTCCCGCGCTGCGGAAGCTTTATGCCTGACACAGCCTGCTATTTCTGATCAAGTGCGCAAGCTGGAAGAGGAATATGATGTTCTGCTGTTTAACCGTCATAAGAAACAAGTCAGCCTGACCGATGCTGGTGTAAAACTGCTGGAGATCACGCACCGGCTATTCGAAGTGGAGCAGCAGGCACTGGATTTCCTTTCAGAATCGCGGGTGCTGCGTGCTGGTAAATTGCGTATTATGGCCGATGCAGCACACCATATTCTCGGTATTCTCGGAGCCTTTCGGGAGAAATATCCCTCGGTACAAATCAGCGTGCAAACCGGCAATAGTGAGGAAGTTATCTCGAGTCTTTATCGCTATGAAGCGGATATCGGCGTGCTGGGCGAAGTACCCAAAGCAAGGGACTTTCTCATCCATAAGCTGAACTCTTCGCCGATCATCGCCTTTGTCGCCAGAGATCATCCGCTCAGCCGTTTTTCCAATATTGACCTCGCAGAACTGCTGCAATGGCCGCTGGTCTTCCGTGAAAAAGGCTCGAAAACGCGTCAGAAACTGGAAGATCTCGCGCTGGAGAAGAATGTCGTACTGAAACCTGCTATTGAGGCAGAAGGACGCGAGGCCGTTCGTGAGATTGTTGCAGGCGGTGCCGGTATCGGTTTTGTTTCATTAGCCGAATTCAGCAATGACAGCCGCTTGCATCCGCTTTCGATTAATACGCGTGAAGAACTGATGGATGAAACGCTGATCTGCCTTCAGGAACGCAGCAATGGCGCACTCATCAATGCTTTTTTTAAAATTGCTTCCGAAAGTGATACACATAATATTATCAAGAATTAACAAGTAAAAACCCCGCTGGAATAATCCGGCGGGGTATCAATATCAGACTTTTTTATAGATTATGCCGCGGGCAAGCCAGCAGCCGATTGTCAGCCCCGAGATCGCACCGGACGCATCTCGTTCGGCCACCACAGTCCAGTCACCCGGTGCCGGAGCATCCATTCCGCGCTGACATGGCAAAAGCCAGATATCTTCAGCAATCGCATAAAGCGGTTGCATTGGCCCTTTACCTAAAAAGCCTTCAAATGCTGCATAGACAGCGCTTCCTGCAATTTCACAGACAAAATCAGTATCCATTTCTGCACAATGATAGCGTCCGGCAATATCTTGCCGCCCGTTTCCGGAAACACGATGTAATTTTGCGGAGAGGTTTTCGCCATCGCGACGAAGAGCAATCTCATCACCTTTACGCTGCAAAACCATTCCCGAAGATTGCAAACTGCCATCGGCCTGCATATCCATCATTTCAGGTGATGTACCAAAACGCGCATGAACCTGCCCACCGACAGCCGGAGTAAGGCTAAGGCTCAGTTTCGTGGACGGATCAAAATAATTTCCATACCAACCTGCATCGACAGGCAGAACTTCAGTTTTTGCTTTAGGAATGCCCAAAGCAGCACGCATCAACTGCTCAGCTGCACCATAGGCGCTGGCCTGATGATTAAACATCACAATAACAGACACACGTGCATCAGCCGCATGGAACCGCTGACAACGCCAGCCGCGCAGCGCACCTCCATGGCCGGTAATTTTAACATTGTCAAAATTGACATGGTTAAGGCCATAGCCGTAACAAGCCGGTTTACCGTCCCTGTAAAATTGCGGACGGGACAAACGGTTATAAATACCGTTTTCATCACCACGCGTTGCATCAATAAACTGATCCCACGCAATCATATCATCCAGAGAGGCGCAAACGCCTGCATCCCCGCTCCAGTGAATATTATTCACTGCCGGTGTAAAACCGGAGACAATATTGCCCTCATAACCGATTGCATCACCAGGCGTCACAGATGTGTCAGGGAAAAGTCCGGCAGTTTTCATGCCCGCAGGCAGGAAAATACGCTCGCGCAGAAGTTCATCCAATGAACGGCCGGTTTTCTCTTCAATCAAAAAAGACAACAAACGGAAATTCCCGTTATTGTAGGAATAATGCGTACCGGTTTCAAAATGGGTTGTCCGGATTTTTCCAAGAAGCTGACGGGCATCCTCTGTGGTAAAAACACCTTCCGGGTCAGCACCACTGATCACAGTCAGCGCCCAGTAATCGCGCAGGCCGGACTGATTGTTACATAAATCCGCAATTGCAGGGCGTTTACCTTCAAAGTCAGGCAAATAGGTAGCAAGCGCATCATCAAGAACAGAGGCTTCACCAAAGATACCCAGCAAGGCTGCGCAGGTAAATTCTTTGCTGACGGAGCAGATCGGCATCATGGTCGCCGCACTCATCGGCACCCTTTTCTCCAGATCAGAATAGCCCCAAACCTGCTTCGCTATAACCTCACCATCTTTGAGAACTGCAGCGACGCCTCCCGGTCCTTTATATTGTTCGGAGAGGCTCAGCAGCACGGTATCAATTGCTGATTTATCAACGGCTTGCATAAATTTCATTCCCGCTTATGTGTCTTTGCACTCAGGCATAAGCCACTCACCTTCACAGCTCAAGAGGGATTATCTGCCTGTAATGCCGCAGGATCAGGCATGACTGTTAAACGGCAGGTAAAGCAGCTACTAAACCAACCACACCTCCCCTCCTCTTGCATGTTGTAAATACGAAAAGCTCCGCGCATTTCTGCCGGAGCTTTTGATATTTTTTGGAGATTTAGTTTCGAGGGCAGGATTTGAACCGTTCGTCGTGCAATTGATATTGTATCGCTTGCTTTCCCTCCTCACCCTTCAGATTATGAGCGTGATGAGGTGAGAGCGTTAAAAATCGATTGATTATCGATTTTAGCTCGAACGGGCTGCATCAAGATGCATTGACGCGCCTATTGGAATGGGGTCTGGATCGTAGTTTTAATTGTTTTGAGGGAAGATTGGTTGCGGGGGCAGGATTTGAACCTGCGGCCTTCAGGTTATGAGCCTGACGAGCTACCGGG
>NZ_ANNO01000252.1:0-31234 GCF_000409565.1 Pseudochrobactrum sp. AO18b | reverse complement strand
CCCTGAGGTCACCCTCGCCGGGCGTTACCCGGCATCGTGTTTCCATGGAGCCCGGACTTTCCTCACTTGCCACCTTTCGGTATTGAACAAGCGCGGCTGCCCGACCGGCTGACATGCGTCTATAGGCTTGATCTGTCATAAAACGCAATAAAAAAGCTGGGCTCCGGCGACGGAAACCCAGCTTTTGTATAAAATCTCAGCCCTGCTGTGTAAGGGCTGTTTAGATTTAGGTTATGGCGTACAAAATATCCCGCCAGAGCCTGAATATAAACAGGCATAGGGCATTTGCAGTTAACTGACCTCAGTTAACGGTCGCAATTGTGCTCTTAGAATGAACGCATGAAGTCTTTAACTTTGCTGCAATATTTTGCAGATGTCGGGTTCATACGCTTGGCGCCGTGACCGGCATTATATTTCAGAATTGTGCCGCAGGTTGAACCACCACCGAGCTTCTGTGCCTGTGCAAGATATTTCATGCCATATTGCACATTGGTTGCCGGATCATAGAGACCTTTTGCCGAACCGGTATAACCCAGACCGCGTGCAGTACCGAGCTTGATCTGCATCAGACCGATTTCACCGGCGCTGCCGCGAACATGTGCCTGATAATTGCTTTCATTGCGCACAACCGCATGAGCCAGTGCCAGCGGCACGCCATAGGAAGATGCATAACGGGCAATGATGCCGGAATAAGGCTTGCCTGACTTATCTGTCTGCGCCTGCTTGGTTTCTGCTTTGCCGCTGATCTGATTATTCAGATCAATGCGGGTGCGAGCGGAACGACGCTCAATAACCGGCATTTTGGCAGTACCGGAAGCCTGTTTCTGATAGGCAGTACGGCTGGTATCAGCCTTGTTTTTAGTCGCTTCATTCTTCTTTGTTGCAGTCTTTTCTGAAGCTTCTTTTTTTGCTTTCAGGATGTCTACAAGATTTGTTTTTTCAAGTACCGGTGCACTCATGGCTGGTGTCAGACCGAACGAAACCACCGCCCCGCTGAGAGCGCATAAAAATCCAATTTTTTTAATCATAAACCTTAACCGTTGGAACTGTTGCATAATCCGTCGAAAGGTTTTGCAAAACATGCAAAACCAGCTTTCAACGCCCTTCCTTTTGGGAAACAGTCCGCCCCATCACCAGACTTGCTCAAGGAAATTGAGGTTGTATCTGACGGGGAAATGCAGCCGAAGATTGTCGGGGCAAGTCACAGATTGCAAAAACCTGTAACATTAGCGGATTATTTCTTGCTGCCAACAATAAGGTCTTTTTAAAAATCAGCTGGTTACGGTTTCACGCAAATTCGTCGAAATAAGCCTGTGCAGTGTCTCAATTGTCGAGATATCCGCCACACCATCAATCTGAATCGGGCGAAAATGGCGCTGAAATGCACTCAGCACTACTTTGGTCCGCTCGTTAAACTCGCCATTGATGGTGATATCATAGCCATACATTGCCAGCATGGACTGCAAAGCCTCAACCGGCTGCCCCTGATCGCCCATGGCAAAAAACCGTCCGCCGCGGATCGGTGCCGGTTCAACCCAATGACCGATGCCTGCTTTAAACAGGGTCTCCCACGGAAAATTCTCGCCCGGATCAATCTTGCGTTCCGGCGCAATATCCGAATGGGCAAGCACATTCTCCGGCGCAATATTATAGCGTTCGCAAATCGAGCGGCAGAGAGAGATCACTGATGAAATCTGCGCATCAGGAAAAGGCGGAAAATTCTCCAGCACACCCGGATTGACGATCTCGATACCGATAGAAGCAGAATTGATATCCCGCTCCCCTTTCCAGCAGCTCTGGCCTGCATGCCATGCGCGTTCGCTTTCCGCGACCATCTGCACAACCTGACCATCTTCATGCACGAGATAATGTGCCGAGACTTCACGTTCAGGACATTTGAGAATATCCAGAGCCTCCTGCGCAGTCGCAAGCCCCGTATAATGCAGGATCAGAAAACGCGGTTCTTTACCGTCTTTACGCGGGCCGAAATTGGCAGATGCATCAATAACAGCGCCCTCATAGTCAGCTTTGCTCAGCAAGGCGCGCGGGGCGGCCTGATTATTCTGTGCCAAACCGGCTTCCGGTGTTGAATTATCCTGCATAGTCATGCTGACCCAATTGTTTCTCAAGTGTCGCCCAGGCCGCATTGATTGCAGCCAGACGGTGATTGGCTATTTTCTGAAATTCATAGGGCATACCGCGGGCAATCACCAGATCCGGATGGTTCTGACGCACAAGTTTGCGGTAATGCTGCTTGGCCTCGGTAAATCCTACGCCGCGCGTCAAACCCAGAACAGCATAGGGATCGGAAGGGCCGAGATTGACGTGCCTTCCGGCGATCAGCAAAAACTCGTCTTCTTCAATACCGAAAATTTCCGCCACACGCCGCAGGAACTGCATTTCCTTATCATGCACATAGCCATCGGCTTTGGCGATATAGAACAAACCATCGAGAACATCGGAAAGCGCACCGCAAGGCTCTTCCGCCCCGTTCTGCTGGGAGGAACGGCACAGCGAAGCAATCTGACGGGCATAGCTCTCAAAACCGGCCACATCCTGCTTGGCAAGATTATACAGTCTTGAGACGTGATCCGCCTCTTTTTCCGGTACTTCAAAAATATCCTGAAAAGCCCGCACTTCATGCTGCGAGACAATGCCGTCAGCTTTTGCCATTTTGGCAGACAGCGCGATCATGGCAATGGAAAAAGCAACACGGCGGCGCGTTTCCGCATCGCCCTCAAAATAGGTACGGACAGCTTCAATCACTCCGGAAAACGCACTGTAAGCCGTCTGCGTTAAAAAATCAGCGATACTGGACCAAATCGACATAAGCTTATGTAATTCAAAACAACTCTGATGAAAACCATCAAGCGCAAAGAGTTGAATGAAATTCAGCTGACATTGCTGACAGCCAGCGCCGGAACGCTAAGGACATTGGACAGAAAGAGATGGATACAGCATAAAGAGAAAGCATTTCCGGCAATGCAAACGAAAGCCGGAATGCTCTTATAATTTTACATGGAGTTTGCAGATGACTGTTCCGCACGCATCTGACTTTCCATACGCACACGTACGAAGTCTTCTGCAGTTTTCTTAGCTGCCGCCGCCTGATCTGCAGTCTGACCGACACTCAGAGCGGTTTTCTCTGCATCTTCACCTGCTTTTTGCACCGCAACTCTCACATCTTCTTCTGTGAGTGGTTTCTTCAGCTCAGGCAAAAGCACAGCAGGGCCTGCAACACTGTTCTGTGCAGCCTTGGCGTCAATTTCAGCCAGTTCCTGATCGGCCTTTGACTGCAATTCCTGCTCCGAATGAGCAATAACGGCTGCGACACTGTCAGGTTGTTTTTGTGCAGTCTTGTCATGCGTCAAAAATCCGCCGGAAAAGACCAAACCGGTCAGCACACCGACAGCAAGGATAAAAGCCAGCAGACGATACATTTGACCTCCTCAACCGCCTTCAGCAAGGCGGCTTACAATCTCTCGTTAATGCCGGAAATATTTAATTGTTCCGCTTTTTATTCCGGCAATTCTGACAGTATCCCCGTCAAACCTGTATAAGTTATGACCCAACTAATCAAAAAATATTTATAAATCAAACAGTTTGGCACAAGACATTGACCGGCTGAGACAAAATGCGTCCGCCTGCATCCCGCTGGTGGCACGAATTATCCTTATTCCTCTAAAGGAAAAATTTAACCTTTTGCAGTAAGAAAGCATTCATGATTTCCCTGTGATTGTTGTGAGATGATACCCGATGAAGCCAGCAGCACTTGCCGTTCTCAGCCTTGTGCTGAGTGCATGTACATCTGTGGATTATGATTTTTCAGATGTGAAACCGTCGGCAGGTTCTGTCTCCGGCACAGGGATTGCTCTTCCTTCTTCCAGTGCCAAGGCGCCGCGCTTCTATGATCGCAAGCCTCATGACTATACCGGTAAAACCCCGTGGCATTATCCGGTTCATGGTACGGATGTCTCCAAATATCAGGACAAAGTTGACTGGCAGCAGGTGCGCAACAGCGGCATTTCTTTTGTCTTTATTAAAGCGACAGAAGGCGGCGACCGCGTTGATGACCGCTTTGCGGAACATTGGGCAGGTTCACGCGCAGCCGGAATTCCGCGCAGTGCCTATCATTTCTATTATTTCTGCCGCAGTGCAGCCGATCAGGCACGCTGGTATATCCGCAATGTACCGAAAGACCCGAACGCCTTGCCGCCGGTTCTGGATATGGAATGGAACCCGCTGTCACCATCCTGTAAACTTCGTCCTGATCCAGCTGTTGTGCGCAAGGAAATGCGCACATTCCTGACCATGATCGAGCGTCATTACGGCAAGAAGCCGGTCATCTATACAACGGTTGATTTCTTCGATGACAATGACCTGCGCAGTTTCAGCGATTATCCGTTCTGGCTGCGCTCCACAGCCGGTCATCCGGATGAAAAATACGGCCCTCACCCGTGGGTCTTCTGGCAATATACCGGCACAGGTACAATTCCCGGCATCAAGGGTGACGCTGATATTAACGTATTCGCGGGCAATCATGCCCAGTGGAGAAAGTGGCTGGAAAGCAACAAAGTCAGATAAAATCGCCTTTACTGCGTGAATCTGACTTTACCATCTTCTTTTTCACAAAATGTTTATGCAGGACATAATTCAGAAAACTTGAACGCTCTGGTCAAAACCGGCCCGATCAACCAAAACAGCAAGACCTTACCGAGGCCTGCTGCAGAAAGAACTGAGTTATGTCACGCCCTGCCTCCCTGTCTGCCTTCAGATCAGTTTTTAAACCACTTCTGACTGCCGCTACTCTTCTCTCTACTGCAAGCTTTGCTTTTGCTACAGCAACGCAGCCTGCGGCTCCCTCGGCAGCATCATCCGCACCGGCCGCTGTCGCAATTGAAAAACCGGCCTGCGGCGGTGATTATAATGTCTGGCTTGAAGGCGTGGTGACTGAAGCCAAAGCCGCAGGCATCTCAGACAAGGCACTTGCCGAGCTGCATAAAGCCCAGCTTGATGAACGCACATTGAAGCGTGACCGCACGCAGACCGTTTTCAACCTGACCTTTGCCGAATTCTCCAAACGTCTGATTTCCGAACAGCGCCTGAAAAAAGGCCGCGAAAATCTCGTGAAATATGCAGATGTCTTCAAAAAGGCCGAAGATACCTATGGCGTTCCGGGGCCGGTGATTGCTGCATTCTGGGGACTGGAAACAGACTTTGGCGCTATTCAGGGCGATTTTGACACGCTGAACTCGCTCGTTACGCTGGCTCATGATTGCCGTCGTCCGGAGCTTTTCCGTCCGCAGCTGATCGCATTGCTGAAACTGATGGATAAAGGCGTCGTTGATGCCGGCACACAAGGCGCATGGGCAGGCGAAATCGGCCAGATGCAATTGCTGCCGAAAGATTATCTGGAACGCGGTGTCGATGGCGACAATGACGGTAAAGTGGATTTGCGCAACAGCGTAGCTGATGCGGTGATGACCGCAGCCCGTATGTTGTCTGAACTCGGCTGGCAGCGCGGCGAGCCTTGGCTGGAAACCGTGCAGCTGACACAGGATCTGCCATGGGAGAATTCCATCCGCACTTATCGCCTGCCCCATTCGAAATGGAGCGGCTGGGGTGTAAAGTCCGTCAATGGCAATGCACTCGGCGCTGATGACGGTGACGCCTCCCTGCTCATCCCTATGGGACGCAAAGGACCGGCATTCCTCTCCTACCGCAATTTTGATATTTTCGTCGAATGGAACAAATCCATCGTCTATGCCACGACCGCCGCTTATTTCGCAGCGCGTCTGGCTGGCGGCGAGCCATTCCTGCTCGGCACACCGGAAGCCGGTCTTTCAACAGAAGAGCTGAAAGAACTGCAGAACAAGCTCGTTGTACGCGGCTATGACATGGGTCGAATCGATGGTGTTTTCGGCACCATGACCAGAGATGCTGTGCGTACTGAACAGCTGCGTTTGGGCATGCCTGCCGATTCATGGCCGACACGTGAATTGCTCGAAAAGCTATAAATTTAGTGGGATTTTAATGCCGTCTGTAAAAAAATTTACGGCGGCATCAAAACTTTTGACACCTGCCTAACATATTGTATTTTTTACAAGTTTAAAGTTCTGCATTGATTGCGAAAGCTTCCTTCGCCGCTCCGTCCAGTGCCCTCCCATGAAATTAGACTTTTCTTTGGCCGTTTATGTCGATAAAATGACACAAACGGGAAATGTGCTGACACAGTTAAAAAACAGTCAATTTGATCGTGAGACCATGCCTCTTGCATGGGTGGTTAAAGAGACTGGAAGCGGCATTTCCGGTTTAGAGTTAAGAGAAGCGGCTCCGGCATATTCCCTCAGATCGGGTTCTGTCAGGAGTGACTTTCCGGCCTTTGAATGTTGTTCATACGGCATTTGAAAACTGAACTTACAACCTGCTCAGGAGGCAATCCATATGGGTTTAACGCGTTCAATCAATGCCTTGGTATTTTGCGCAGCTTTTGTTTTTGTCGCAGCAATGATTGTCGGTGTATTTCCCTGACCTCGCATATTCACCATCTGAATTTCAGATGCTGACCTGATATCTGCATTTCGGTTTCATAATCAGAAAATATACAGATTACGGTCTTAATCAGAGACATTTTGCAGGCCGGAAACATTTTTCCGCAGGGCTTTTTCGTTTCATCCCATATATTTTCAGGCCGCTACCGGCGCCCTCACCCCAAGCAAATGGCAAATCGCAAAAGCCAAATCCGAGCGGTTCATCGTGTAGAAATGAAAATCATTCACCCCGCGCTCAATCAGATCATTGACCTGTTCGGCTGCAAGCGCCGCTGACACCAACATATGCGTCTGCGGATCATTCTCCAGCCCGTCAAAACGATCTGCCAGCCATGCCGGTATGCGCGTTCCTGCACGTTTGGAGAAATTCGCCACCTGCTTGAAATTATGGATCGGCAAAACACCCGGAATAATCGGAATATAAATGCCTGCGCGGCGCACACGCTCCACATAACGCTCATAAAGATCATTATCGAAGAAGAACTGCGTAATCGCGCGGGTTGCACCATTATCGACTTTGCGTCGCAGCATCTCAATATCGGTTGCAAAATCCGGACTTTCCGGATGCTTCTCCGGATAGGCAGAGACACTGATATCAAAATTAGCAATGGATTTAAGACCGGCCACGAGATCGGCACCATTCTGATAGCCACCCGGTGTCGGCTGATAGGCTTCACCGATGCCGCTTGCAGGATCACCACGCAGTGCCACAAAGCGCGTCACGCCCAAAGAGGCAAAGGAGCGGACAATCGAATTGACCTCTTCCTTGGTTGCATCCACGCAGGTCAGATGCGCGGCAGGTGTAATGGATGTTTCTTTGATGATACGGGCAATGGTTTTATTGGTGCGCTCACGGGTCGAACCGCCCGCACCATAGGTCACCGAAACAAAAGCCGGATTAAGCGGTGCCAGACGCGTCACTGTCTCCCAGAGACGATCTTCCATCTCTTCAGTTTTCGGCGGGAAAAACTCGAAGGATACACGGATCGGATGCGCACTCTCGGAACGGCGCTGCTGGCCAAAACTAGACATCGGAAATCTCCGTTATTCTTGCCGTCATAGTTTGCACCATGGGGCAAATATTCATGGTCACGTCACCATGAAGAAAATCAAAACTGCGCCTGCCCGCACCTGAATGGCGCAAAGCTAAACATTGGAATGCTACTCAATATTGCCGATGCCCCTCAAAGTGCGCCTCAAAGTGCATCTCAGGCAGCATCGGCGATCAGCATTCGCGGATCACGCGCGAGCCACAGTTTAATCACCAGTCCGGAAGCCTGCCCGCCCTGCGGCTCAAGCGCTTCAATCTTCTCCGGCTCAAGCCCTGCGGCTCTCATCCAGCCGGTCATTTGCTCATCGCTGAAACCAAGCCGCAAATGGGCATGTTCGTCACGCAGGAATTCCAGATCATGCGGGGCAAAATCCACCACCAGCAAACGCCCCTGCGGGCGCAGCGCACGCGCAGCCTCACGAATGGCCGATTGCGGCTCGTCAAGAAAGTGCAGCACCTGATGGATAGTCACCAGATCATAACCGTCGCGGTCAACCGGCAGCGCATAAATATCGCCCTGACGCACCTGCGCATGGGCAACACCGGCCTGATCCAGATTGGTGCGCGCAACTGTGAGCATATCGCGATTGATATCAATGCCCACACCGCGCACATAAAGCGGGCTGAACATTTCCAGCAAACGGCCGGTACCGGTGCCGATATCCAGCATAGACTGGAAAGCCTGTTCGCCGACAATACCACGCAGCGCATCTTCAACCATTGTTTCGTCAATATGCAGCGAGCGGATCTGATCCCAGCTTTCTGCATTGGCGCTGAAATAGGCAGTTGCCCGCTCATGGCGCTCGGCTTTCACCTGTGCCAGACGTTCCTGATCGCGCAGCAGCAGCGGATCCTGATTATCCTGCCAACCGATCAGTGCACGGGAAAGCCCCTGATGGATCGGTGTTTCCGACAGGCGGAAATAGGCCCATGACCCTTCCTGATAGCGACTGATTAAACCGGCTTCACTCAGCAATTTGAGATGGCGGGATACACGCGGCTGAGACTGGTTGAGGATAGATGTCAGATCAGAAACCGTCAGATCACCTCCGGCAAGCAGCGTCAGAATACGCAACCGGCTTGGCTCTGCCGCAGCCTTCAGCACTTCCACCATTTCTTCAAGAGCCAAAGGCTTGCCAGTCATACCGCACTCCGCATTTAAAACACATAAAGATATGTTTATGTGATCTATGCGATTATTGCAACTAAAATCGACTGATAAAAGTTTTAAAATACCATATTTGATTTAAGCATAATCACGGCAAAGCACATCACAGGAAGCTTCCATGGCCGCATCCGCAAAACGCCGCAAAGAGATTGAACTGGCGCTCCGCTTATTGGCACCACATACGCCCTATTTTGACGCAGAGCAAATCCGCGAAGCAGCCGCCGCACCGCATATGCGCAGCCTCACTGCACAAAATGCCGTGCGCCTGACACTGCTTGCCTATATCCGCCACATCTACACCGACTACGACAAATTACGCGATGAAGGACTAGATAAAGACAGCGCCCTTTATTGGATTCAGGATCAGATTTCAGAAAAACTCAGAGAATGGCAAGCATTAAACTTATTGCCTGACAGTAATTACAGTGACCAGTAAAAAAAATATGTGGGAGATTAAAAATGTAATTTAAATCACTAAAAGGATTTTTAAATGCCTTATACATTCCAAATACAGTCATCATTAAATCAAAACTATATTATTCCTAACACAAGCGCCTTAAAAAACAGCTTTATTAATTACACAATACAGGGAATAGATAAAGCAAACAACAATAAAAGTGCAGAAACATACTGGGTTTCAAAGACAAATCCAAAGCTTCAAACAGCAGAATTAAGTCAACCAGTACTCATGTACAACCCAAACAAAAATCTTTTCTTTGGTGATAGCGAGCAAATAATTCCTATGAAATCCCCTAACCAAGGAAAAACTGGATCGGTTGCTGGCACCTTTAATTTTACAACCTCGGATATATCGCCAAGATTTATTTTCAAACTTGTAGGTTCACAATACGAAATTTTTATCGATGACTACCGCATAACAGATAAAACAACGCTTACAAAAAAACTTGTTATGGATAAAACCAATTCAAACCGAGTATTAATTACAGACGCAGAAATACTTCACGACGGACTTAATGTCGATGACAAATGGATAGTCACGATTGTTTCTTAATTCTTATTTTTTTAAATAAAAGGCTTTTTAAATGTCACAATATTTAAATATATTTCTGAACGACGATAGAGCAATCAGCAAATACCAGCTTGCTATCGATTATATTGGCGACGGCAACAATCTGCTTTTAATGGAATATCAAGCCGAAGCAGTATCCCCGTTTTATCCTGACGCCACAGATAAGGGACAGTATTTTGTGGTTGACAGTTTCCCGGATTGGAACACTGTCACCTTTAATGAAAGAGTAAATATTCCTGAATTCCCGCTTTATAATCCTTGGTCTGGCGGCTTCTTAAACACAACAGGCCAGCAGACAGGTGACGCAACAAATGCTAACGGAACCATTGTAGGAAGCTCGACGTTCTTATCCCCGAACAGTGTTGATAAATTCAATATTTTTGCTCTGAACGCTTTTGGAGCTTGCTATATTTATAAGATTGTAAAAACCCCAAATGCAGCAGGTAACGGAACGATTGATACCAAACATTACCTTGCATATGATGAGGTAAATCACACAATTTGTTACTACCCAACAGCTACCCCTGATGACTCAGGAGTACAGTACTTTTTGGAATGGAAATTTGAAAAAGTAGCTACGGCTGCAATTCCATCTGCCTAAAAAATCCATTCTCAACGATAATGTTATAAGCTACGCGCTTCAATCCGGCGCGTAGCACAACTGTTCCGGCATCCGTACGGTGATCTTATCTGAAACCTCAGCTGCACCTTCCCGTTCCACCCAACCAGTCTGACCACGCAGATATTTTGCTGCTTTTACAAAATTGAGCGCTACCATCGCCTCATTCTGAGCGCCAATATGCTGTGCGATTGATGTGCCGGCGACTTTGCACGGTGCATTCAGTCCGTTCAGCTTCAGTGTCAGACCACTGTCAAAAAACAGCACCGTACCGGCAGGCAGTAATGTGAAGTCTGCGATACCCTCCACCACAATATTGGCCCCGATCCATTCAGGCCTGATCACATCCAGCCCCATTGCCGTAGCAATCTTTTCCAGTTCTTCCACCGAGATCAGAGAGAGTTGACGGTCATTACGGATTAATGTACCCCGCTCATACCATGGCTCGCGGCCACCGGCTCTACGCGTCATTCCGTAATGATAATCACCGATAATACCACCATGGTCACAGTGCAATTTGTCAACTGATTGCGTGACAAAATCCTGCCCTGAAGCAATATAAAGTCCACGGACACGACCTGTAACTTTGCGCGATGCTATGCGTTTGCCATGAATGTTATTGAACAAATCTGTCATCACGGCTCAATCTTCACCGCGCACAACAACCATAAATACGCGCGGGAAGTGCAGCAGCACTTTACCATCCACTGTCAGTGGATAATGCTCTGCCAAGCGTTCCGTATATTCCTCCAGATAATCGCGCTGCTCTTCTTCACTGAGCGGATTAAGAAATGGACGCAGGCCGGTGCTTTTTACCCATTCAGTAATTGCTGCATGCCCCTCAAGCGGGTGATTATAAATCGTGTGCCAGATATCAATATGGGATGCGAGCGGTATCAGAGCATCATAATAAGCATTCACGCTCGGCATTGGCGGACGGGGCGCTTTATTGAGACGCTCAATCCAGCGACTGTCTTTTGCCACTTGCCGCATCATACGATGGGACGGTTCATTCCAGTTATCCGGCATTTGCACAGCCAGTGCGGCACCTGATTTCAGCCCCTTCAACAAGCGCTGCAAATGCTGGATATGCTCCGGTATCCACTGGAACACCGCATTTGAAAACAGCAGATCAACATCCGCATCCGGCTGCCATTGTGTGACATCGCTTAAATAAAACGGCACATCAGGCAACCGTTTCTGCGCCTTTTCAATCATATCCGGCGACGCATCAAAACCGGATAGTTGCGCCTGCGGCCAGCGATTTTTCAAGGCCTCAGTGGAGTTGCCGGGGCCACAACCAATATCAACAATGACGGCAGGATCTTTCAGCGGAATACGGGCGATGAGATCATTAACCGGTCTTGTGCGCTCATCCTCAAATTTCAGATATTGCTGTGCCGACCAGTCTTTCATCGTGATGCTCCTGTGCCTTACCTATAACAGACAATCTATAGCACCGGTGCATTTTGCCAAGCACTTTACAAACAAAAACGCCCTCCTTTCGGAGAGCGTTTCTATAACTTCAAATCTGTAGTCAAAAACTGCAGGCAGCGCCATTTGCAGCCCTGCATGCGGCTTTTGAACCAGAAACTTTAGCGTGTCAACGGCTTATAGGTCACCCGTTTAGGATTGACGCTTTCAGGTCCGAGACGACGTACCTTGTCAGCTTCGTAATCTTCGAAGTTACCTTCGAACCACTCCACATGGCTGTCGCCTTCAAAAGCCAGAATATGCGTGGCCAGACGGTCGAGGAACATACGATCGTGCGAGATGATAACGGCGCAGCCAGCGTATTTTTCCAGCGCATCTTCAAGCGCCGCCAGTGTTTCCGTGTCCAGATCGTTGGTCGGTTCGTCGAGGAGCAGCACGTTGCCGCCGGTCTGCAGCATCTTGGCAAGATGCACGCGGTTACGCTGACCACCGGAAAGATTACCGACTTTAGCCTGCTGATCGCCGCCCTTGAAGTTGAACGCACCGCAATAAGCGCGGGAGTTCATTTCAAATTTGCCGAGCTTGATGATGTCGTTACCACCGGAAATTTCTTCCCAGACATTCTTGTTCGGGTCGAGGTGGTCACGGCTCTGGTCAACATAACCGAGCTTAACAGTATCACCGATACGCACACTACCGGTATCCGGCTGTTCCTGACCGGTAATCATTTTGAACAGGGTCGACTTACCGGCACCGTTTGGCCCGATAACACCAACGATACCGCCCGGAGGCAGTTTGAATGTCAGATTGTCGATCAGCAAACGATCGCCGAAGGATTTGGACAGGTTTTCAACTTCAATAACCACCTGACCAAGACGCTCACCCGCAGGAATGAGAATCTGTGCATCGCCCGGACGCTGATTTTCAGCCGCTTCAACCAGCTTGTCATAGGCCTTAATACGCGCTTTGGACTTGGACTGACGCGCTTTAGGGCTTGCAGCAATCCACTGACGTTCACGCTCAAGAGCTTTCTGGCGGGAATCGTCTTCACGGCCTTCCTGAATCATGCGCTTGGCCTTGGCTTCCAGATAGGCAGAATAGTTGCCTTCGTAAGGAATGCCGCGACCGCGGTCGAGTTCGAGAATCCAGCCGGTCACATTGTCAAGGAAGTAGCGATCATGCGTGATGAGCAGCACAGCGCCCTTATATTCACGCAGGTGCTTTTCCAGCCATGCTGTGGTTTCAGCGTCCAAATGGTTGGTCGGTTCGTCGAGCAGCAGCAGATCTGGCTTGGAGAGCAGCAGCTTGCAAAGAGCAACGCGGCGACGCTCACCACCGGACAGGGTGGTTACATCAGCATCGGCAGGCGGGCAGCGCAGAGCTTCCATCGCCATTTCAACCTGACTTTCCAGATCCCAGAGATTCTGGCTGTCGATAATATCCTGAAGTGCCGCACCTTCGTCGGCGGTTTCATCAGAATAATTCATCATCAGCTCATTATAACGGTCAAGAATGGCCTGCTTGTCAGCCACACCTTCCATCACATTGCCAAAAACAGTCTTTTCAGGATCGAGATGCGGTTCCTGTGCCAGATAACCACAGGTCGCACCATCGGCGAGCCAGGCTTCACCGGTAAACTCTTTATCGAGACCAGCCATAATCTTGAGGATTGTCGATTTACCGGCGCCGTTCGGGCCGAGAATACCGATTTTCGCATCAGGATAAAATGACAGGTGCAGATTTTCGAGAATTTTCTTTGTGCCGTAGTTTTTATTCAAACCCGACATATGATAAATAAATTGACGTGCCATTGGGTGGCTGTTCTCCGAGAATTTGAGCCCGTAATGTGTGGGAATTCGCTTTGATGCGCTATTTAGGCTAAATATTGCGCAGGGGCAATGCCAGAACAGAGGCGAAGCAGGCGCGATAAGCATCTTCCCCTGTTTAACCTCTGAGGGTCTGAATAAAAAATCACCATTTGTAGCCAAGTGGGCGACTTTTGGATCAGACTCTGAATAGCTGATTATTATTACAAGTATAGTCTCCGCACTCCTGAAACAAGGTTTCACAATGCCGTTTGATAATCCTGAAATCCTGTTAAGTCCGAGCGGTGCAAAACTGGCATTGCGTTTTCAGCCGGCGAAGAAAACGGCAATCGGCAATATACAGATCAGCCACGGCCTTGCCGAACATGCTGCCCGCTATCATGACTTTGCGGAGTATCTCGCGGAGCACGGCTTTAACGTCTATGCCCATGACCATCGCGGACACGGGCTGACCAGCGCACCGGATGCACCGCTCGGTCAGTTCGCAGCCAAAGATGGCGATGAAAAAGTGCTGCAGGATATCAGCTTTATTGAAAAGACAATCCGCGAAAGACATGGCCAATTGCCGCTCATTCTCTTCGGCCATTCCATGGGGGGATTGGTAACACTCGCCGCTTTATGCGGAAAATTCTGCACGCCCGATGCCGCTGCGATCTGCAATTCCAATTTTGCCAATGTGCTGAATCAAACTTTGGCTTTCACTTTACTCAAAGCCGAGCGCATGTTTCTCGGCTCCGATGTCCCCAGCCATTTCCTGCCAGCCATGACTTTCCGCACATGGGCGAAGCAGGTGGAAAATTACCGGACGCAATTTGACTGGCTGTCCCATGATGCAGCGGAGGTTGCGCTCTATAATAATGACCCGCTCTGCGGCTATGATCCGTCGGTCAGTATGTGGATCGATGTTTTCCGCTTCATGCGTCGCTGCAACAATCCTGCACCGAAACAAGCGATACCGTTGCATATACCGCTTTATTTGCAGGGTGGCGGACAGGACCCTTCAACAGAAGGTGGCAAATCCCTGCTTGCACTGGAGAAAAGACTGAAAGCTTCCGGTTTCAGCAATATCACCACTCAGATTTATCCGGACATGCGTCATGAAAGCCTGCATGAAACAGATCGCGCGCGTTTCATGCAGGACTTTACAGCATGGGCATTAAAGGCAATCGCCTGACAGGACTTTAAGCCAGCCACTTGTCATAATCAGACACCAACAAATGCAGTGGCCGGACATCATCTTCCACGTCGGAGAACCGGCCGATCGGTTCACGGAAGATATTATCCGTGAGATCATCATTGACGGTTGAAACCTCGCCGATCAGCACATCTCCGCCCTCGCCCCAAAAAGCATGCCAGTTACCGGGCATCAGGGTCACGCTTTCACCCGGATCAAGCTTCAGTAAACCTCCGGCAGACAGCCGTTTGATACGCCCGTCACAGGCAACAACCACGTCGCTTTTATCATCAATCGAGCCATCTGGATTGGAATTGAACATTTCCAGCACCAGTTTAGCACCGCCGCGATTGATAATATCCTCAGCTTTCACCACATGGCGATGCATCGGCGACAACTGGTTCTCGCGCGAGATCATGATCTTTTCCGCATAGAGCATACCGGTGCCTTTTTGCAGATCTTCGGCCTGTCCGTTGCGCACGGTAAACAGGAACAGTCCCATTTCATCGAAACGCCCCTGCCCGTAATCAGTAATATCCCAGCCGAGACGCGCATTGCGGATTGCTGCACTGTCATCACTCACACGGGTGCGCATTTCCTCCGGCGACCAATAGGCAAAAGGCGGCATGACAAAACCGAAAGACCGGATAAAGCGGTCACTTTCACGGATAATTTCATTAATTTCCGAGCGTTTCATAAATGTTTCCTCCAGTGGTCATCCGCTTAATACGGGTCTTGTCTGCGCAACAGAAAAGCACGGCCTGCCCCGTCTGGCCAGTCCCTTTTCGGTTACAAAATATTGCCGCCGATAAATTTCCGGATGCGGCGGTTTGGCGTGTCGTCTTTACGCGAAGCCCATGTCGTTTTCGTATGCGCGTCCGCCATATTTCAATGGTTGAATACGGATAATCAGAGCAGATTTTTTGAGAAATATTCTGAGACTTAACTCTTGTCGTCAATCTTAATACCCATACGGGATCAGGCTTTTTCATGTCGCACATAAGCCACTCCGGCAGCGACATATTACAAAGTCCGGCACCCCCGATGAACAACGCTATGCGAGGCATATTATGGACGTCCGCAATCAGATGCTGAGTGACTTGTTGGGGCGCGACCCGAATTTCAGTCTCGGACAGAAATTCTACACAGATCCCGACTTTTACAAGCTGGATCTTGAACATATCTGGTACCGTGAATGGGTTTTTGTCGGCCATGATTGTGAACTGCCGAAAGCAGGCAGCTATATTACCGTGCAAATCGGTGATTATCCGGTGATTGTCGTGCGCGACAGTCAGGGCGGCATCCGCGCTTTTCACAACACCTGCCGCCATCGCGGTTCACGTATCTGCACTGCGGAAAAAGGCACCGCTGCCCGTCTCGTCTGCCCTTATCATCAGTGGACTTATGATCTGGATGGTAAGTTATTGTTTGCCCGTCAGGTCGGGCCGGATTTCAAACCGGCAGATTTCGGCCTGAAAACCGTGCATTGCGAAACTGTCGCCGGCTATATTTATATATGCGTCGCGGATGAAGCACCGGATTTCAACGCTTTCCGCGCTACAGTTGAGCCTTATCTGGCACCGCACCAGATTAAAGATGCCAAAATCGCCTTTGAAAGCACGATCATTGAAAAAGGCAATTGGAAGCTGGTCTGGGAAAACAACCGCGAATGCTACCATTGCGCCGCCAACCATCCGGAACTGTGCCGCACCTATCCTGAAGCTCCAAGCGCCACCGGCGTACAGGGCATGATGGAGGATGAGGAAACCAACCAGCTCTGGAAGCGCTGCGAGGATACCGGCCTGCCTGCCAAATTTAATATGTCTGAGAACGGCCAGTATCGTATTGCCCGCATTCCGCTGCTGCGCGATGCCGACAGCTATACAATGTCCGGCAAGCCCGCTGTGGCGAAAAGCCTGAGCTCTGAAGTCAGAGCGTCCAAAATCGGCGCGATGCTGCTGTTCAACTATCCGTCCACATGGAACCATGTGATGATCGATCATGCAATTTCTTTCCGCGTGCTGCCGATCAGCGCCGAGGAAACCATGGTCACCACCAAATGGATAGTCAATAAAGATGCGGTTGAGGGAGTCGATTACAATCTCGAGGAACTGACCCATGTCTGGATCGAGACCAATGATCAGGATCGCCGGATTGTGGAAGAAAATGCCCGCGGCATCCGCTCACCGGCCTATCAGCCGGGACCTTACTCTGTAGAGCATGAAGGCGGCGTCATGCAATTTATTGAATGGTACGCCAATTTCATCACCCCGCGCCTGCAAGGCGAAGTTGCAAAACTCAGCCGCGTGGCCTGATGCTCAACGCAATATCCCGGAGCGCAGCACAGCGCTCCGGTTAATATCATGACAGGCAGGTTCAGTATGAACCCACCTCAAGCCCCTTCAGGTGAAGAGCAGCACGAATGAAATATCTTGATGAAATGCTGCCGTGGAACGACAGGCTTCAGGTTCTGGAATGTGATGCGGCGATTGAAGAAGCGCCGGACGTGATGACTTTCTCGTTCCGCACGCCGGAGAACAATAACTGGTTCCGCTATATGCCGGGTCAGTTCATCACGATTGAGATACCGGCCGCACCGGAACCGGTCATGCGGACCTATACGCTGTCTTCCACGCCGTCGCGCCCTTATTCCGTATCCATCACCATTAAGGCACAGACAGGCAGTATCGGCACCCGCTGGATGCTGGATAATATGCGTCCGGGCATGCAGCTGAAAGCTTTTGGCCCAGCCGGTGACTTCTCGCTCGTTTCGCATCCGGGCAAAAAATACCTGTTCATCTCAGCCGGTTCCGGCATCACACCGATGATGTCGATGACGCGTTTCCTTTATGATACGCAACCGGCCAGTGATGTGGTTTTTCTCAATTGTGCCCGCTCACCGGATGAAATCATTTTCCGCAAAGAGTTGGAACTGCTTGCCAGCCGCATGGATAATCTGCGCCTGCAGCTGGTTGTCGAGCGTTCCATCGCCCGCAATGTCTGGAGCGGCGTCCACGGCCGTATCAGCCATAGTATTATTGATATTTCCGCGCCTGATTTCAAAGACCGCACAGTCTTCTGCTGCGGCCCAGAGCCGTTTATGCGCGCTGTACGTGACATGCTTGAAGCCAATGGCTTCAACATGGACAATTATCATCAGGAAAGCTTTCAGCCCGCCTCGGAAGCTCCGGCTATACCGGTGCCTGCCGCGCTTGAAGCCGCAGCCGGTGATGCAGAGACAGAAGCGCCGAGCGTTATTTTCACACTATCCGGCATGGAAGTGCAGTGCAGCCCGACCGATACTGTGTTGCTGGCAGCGCGTAACGGCGGGTTGAAAATACCAAGCGCCTGCGAGTTTGGTGTCTGCGGTACGTGCAAAGTCAAATGCCTCAGCGGCGAAACCGTCATGAATCATAATGGCGGTATCCGCGATGATGAAATTGAAGAAGGCTATATTCTTGCCTGCTGCTCGCATCCTTTGGGTCGGGTGGAAATCGAAGCCTGATCCTCTTGACCTTTCCGCGTGCTTTCGTCACTGATCGCTCTCGGACGTGACGCAGCGGGAGAATGAGATGCCACAACACGATCAGAAAAACTCCGCCTTTATTGTGATTGATATTCAGAATGATTTTTGCCCCGGAGGCGCGCTGGCTGTAGCCGGCGGGGACAGTATCGTTGCAGGCATCAATCAGGAGATTGAGCACTTTGACCATGTCATCCTGACACAGGACTGGCATCCCGCAGGTCATTCCAGCTTTGCTTCGACCCATGAAGGCCGCGAGCCTTATGAAATGGTAACAATGTCCTATGGCAAACAGACTTTGTGGCCGGATCATTGTGTACAGGGAACCCATGGCGCGGAGTTTCATAAAGACCTGCAATGGACAAAGGCCGAGCTGGTGATCCGCAAAGGCTATCGTAAAGCTATCGACAGCTATTCCGCCTTCTTCGAAAATGACCACATGACCCCTACCGGTCTTGGCGGCTATTTGCGCGAGCGCGGCATTAAGCATGTAACACTCGCAGGTCTCGCTACCGATTTCTGTGTGGCCTATTCGGCTCTGGATGCGGCAGCTCAAGGTTTCAAAGTCACCGTATTGCCGGATTTAAGCCGAGCGATTGATATTGGCGGCTCGCTGCAAACCATGATGAGCCAGATGCGCAATGCGGGCGTAGCATTCCGTTAAAACTGCATTCTCCCCGCAATCAACAAGGCAGCGCTCGACGGCTGCCTTTTTTGCTTTATATAGACGCCTTTATCCTCCTACCCGTTTTCCGGAACAGAAAGCCTCACCGTGATTGAGAAAAAAGACGTTGTAATTATCGGTGCAGGCGCAGCCGGAATGATGTGTGCAATCCGTGCCGGTCAGCGGGGTCGCTCCGTCGTACTGATTGACCATGCGAAATCCCCTGGTGACAAAATCCGCATTTCCGGCGGCGGCCGCTGCAACTTCACCAATATTCATGCAACGGCAAAAAACTATCTGTCCGCCAATCCGCATTTTTGCAAATCCGCACTGGCACGCTTCACGCCGCAGGATTTCATCGCCATGGTCGATAGTTACGGCATCAGCTGGCATGAAAAAACATTGGGGCAGCTGTTCTGTGACCATAGCGCCAAAGATATTATCAACATGCTGCGCACGGAAATGCAGCAGGCCAATGTGCGGCTCGACCTCAACACCACGGTTTCGGACATCAGCAAAACCACAGACGGTTTTATAGTTACGACGAGCTATGGCAAAATCGAAGCGCAATCGCTGATCATTGCCACCGGCGGCAAATCCATCCCGAAAATGGGAGCCACGGGTTTTGCTTACACGATTGCCGGTCAGTTTGGGCACAGCCTGATTGAACCCCGCCCCGGTCTTGTACCTTTGACGCTGGAGCCTAATCTGCTGGAACAACTCAGCCCGCTTTCAGGGATAGCCGTCGATGCCGAGCTTAAACATGGCAAAACCCGATTCCGCGAAGCACTGCTTTTCACCCATCGGGGTATGAGCGGCCCTGCGATTCTGCAGATTTCATCCTATTGGCGCGAGGGCGATGAGGTCGTTTTGACCATTGAACCGGACTTTGACTTCCTCGCATTGTTAAAAAATGCACGAAAAACGAATGGCAAACAATCTGTCCAGACGGTCCTTGCAGAAAAGCTGCCCCGCCGTTTAGCCCAGTTTTTCACGGAAAAGACACAATTGAACAAGCCTCTGGCTGATTTGTCCGACAAGATCTTAACAAATCTCGTTGCCGCAATTCAGGATTGGCATATCAAACCGGCAGGTTCCGAAGGATATCGCACGGCGGAAGTTACACTCGGCGGTATCAGCACCGATGAGCTCGACTCAAAGACCATGGAATCCAAAAAGGTACAAGGTCTTTATTTCATTGGAGAATGTGTGGATGTAACCGGCTGGCTTGGCGGATTTAACTTCCAATGGGCATGGGCATCGGGCCACAGCGCAGGTCAGGCCGCATAATATTTACGTGACAAATCACACGTTTTCGTGAGCGGCGCGCACAATTACATTATGGCGGAAAAGTGTCAATGCGATCACATTTACTTCAAGTCGATAAGAACTTGCTGTTGCATATTTGTGACAGACATTTCCGAGGGTATATTTTATGTTTCTAACGAAATCTAAAAGGAGTTCATCACATGAAATATACAACTCTGGCAGCTGCTCTGCTTCTCTCCTCCACAAGCGCTTTCGCAGCTGATGCTATCGTTTACAACGAACCAGCCCCTGCTGTTGTAGCTGACACTTTCTCCTGGACAGGCGGCTATATCGGTCTTAACGCCGGATATGCAGGCGGCAAGAACAAGTTCAACGGTTACGACAACTTCGCAGTATCCGCTAAAGACAATGCAAGCGGCTTCCTCGGCGGTATTCAGGCCGGTTACAACTGGCAGTTCGACCAGACCATCGTTGGTATCGAAACTGACTTCCAGGGCGGCAACCTGAAATCCGATGCAGAACTGAGCTACAATGGCCAGACTGCCGGTGCAGAAGCCAAAATCAACTGGTTCGGTACAACCCGCGTTCGTCTCGGTTACACACCGGTTGACCGCTTCATGGTTTACGCAACAGGTGGTGTTGCTTACGGTAAAATCAAAGCTTCTGCTTTTGATGGCGCAACAAGCTTCTCCCAGTCCGACACTAAAGTTGGTTACACTGTAGGTGCCGGTGCAGAATACGCTGTTACAAACAACGTAACTCTGAAGACCGAATACCTCTACACCGACCTCGGCAAGCTGAAACTGGATGATGTAAACGGCGTTCGCTTCGGTGAAGTTAAGGCTCCGTTCCACACAGTACGCGTTGGTGTGAACTACAAGTTCTAATCCATACTTGCGAACTAAAAAGAAAGCCCCGCATTGCGGGGCTTTTTTTATTTCTTAACAACCAACTCAAACCGGCAGCAAAGACACCGCCTCAAAGCAGCCCCGAATTTTCCTGCGATGATCCGCCCGCATTCTTCATCACTATACCCATATTATAATCCCCCCGCACCTACCCCTCGGCATGGTTTATGCTTATCTATACATCAGCACTATGATGTATCGGGAGAGATATGAATAAGTCCTGTTTCGCAATTCTTCTGGCTTGCAGCCTGTTTCCGTCTTCACTTCATGCCGCCCCTATCGGCGAAGTGATTGCCGAAATGGCAGGTAAATGCTGGAAATTGCCGGAGAAAATTGACTATCAAAAAGCATCAGCCATTTTTGAAGTCACTTATAATGCGGATGGTGAGTTATTGGAGATCATCACTGTCGAATATCGCCCTGTGCGGGAAGCGGGCAAAATCTTTGCTCTCAGTGCACAACAGGCACTTCTGGATTGCGCCAATAGAACCGATGTTAAATCCAGAACAATACGGGTGGTCATGAATTACACCGCGCCAAGATCCAATGAGCCCCTGATTATGAAAAGGTCTCTGCGGTAAGATCAGCGCCAATTTCCCGACCACAAAGCCTATATCAGCAAGCCGAGTTCTTTTTGCTTTTTCTTTGACAGTCCCTGCGCAACAAGATGGTAAGATTGCAGGATATAATCCTTCAGCTCATCATCATTGAGACCCGGCTCCGCATAATGCTGTATCCACTTCATGCCGCGCGAGGCAAGATATGGCGCAGGGCGCAACCCCGCCTGCTCCTGCAGCATTTCAAATGCAATATGACTGACTTTAAAACTGAAACTCGGCTGGTCATTATTCCAGCCGCCAATGACAAAAACCTTGCCGCCGACTTTCCAGACATGTGAACCACCCCATTGAACAACATAAGTTGTTGCCGGCAAGCTGCTGCAAAAGGCATTATATTCGTCATAAGTCATAGCTACTCACCACATCAAAAAATGATCTGCACAGAGCAGAGATAATATCTTACTGTTTTTAAACACCAAGATGTTAAACTACGCACTCCCGTCCTTTTCACCATTTAAGAAGCATCCGACATTTATGGCCAGTGAATTATCAAACCTAGAATCCGCAACAAAATATCTTTCCCCCACCGACAAAGACCGCTTCTTCAAAATTAAGCGCGACATGGAAGCATCCGGCGCTTCACGAAAAAACATTGAGGAACGCCTACGCGCCTTTCTATGGGATGTTGTTGAATCCGACGATGATGATGAAAACGAAGACGACGCGCTTTAAGCAAAAGCCGTCTCCATGAAACCAGTTATGAACTCGGCTGCAACTCTTATAATATTGGCTTTGCTGCACGGAAGCAGCAAAGCTCTCGGGAAAGTTGTTTCGGGAACAGATGTCTCTGAAATACTAATCAGCTTCACCGGAACCATATTTATCGGCACTGCCGTAACATGGGTTGTGGTCTGGATTGTTTTAAGACTGCTCCAGAAGCAGGAACTCACAATCACAGTGACCAACTGGATTTTAGCTGCAGCAACAATCACCAGCTTTGCGCTGGCAATAATGCGCATATAATAACGCTAACAAACCCAAGTGAGGATGGTGGGCCCGGAGGGACTCGAACCCCCAACCAAGCGGTTATGAGCCGCCGGCTCTGACCAATTGAGCTACAGGCCCACGCAATCCCGATCTACCTGAATCGAAACATGATCGCAAGACTAACTCGCTTATCAGCCAAAACATTATCAATCAGTGTTTAAAGACATAACGGATATTGGCGGTGACACAGCATATCATTCTGTAAAACAAGATATTTCCGTAATTTTAGCGCCAAAAGCTGTCTTCTCATCCGCATAAAAAATCAGGCTGCGAATCTGTTCGATTCACAGCCTGACAGGAAATCAATTCAACCGGTCAATGCCGGATTAGCGCAAGATCGGGCAACCACGCGCTTTACCGAAGAGCACGCTCACCGGACGGCCATGGCGATAACCGGAAACGCGGATCGTTGAGCGGTTGCTATGCACGCGCATCCCGCGAATGCCCATACGCGATGCTTTGGAGACCGCATTGCGCGGTGTGCAGGCATAGCGGTTCGGACGATATTGCGGACGGTTATAATGGCCATGACGATGGTTCACCTGCACCACCGGCGCACCGGTTGTCGCCACACCGCTGACTGTGAGCGATACTGCAGGCGATGCGGCTTGTGCCGATGCACCCGCCGAGAAAACACCGGCAAGACCAATCAGGCCGGAAACAATTGCTGCCTTCATTGAGAAACCCGACATATTGTCCTCCTTGGATAATTCTTTGCTTGTTGCGATATCCAATATTTAGCAGGCTATTTCTGAATGCAGCAGCAATCAATCATTCATTTGCAGTTCATCTGATCACTTTTTATCAGGCAATGTGACCGGTCATATGTTTCAAATATGCCTCTTCATCCGGCAGATCATGATCATAGGCAGTGATCTTGCCGCGCACGGAAATACCGGCCTCATGCACTGTTTCTTTGGAGCCGGAAACAAGCGGATGCCACCACTCCAAATCCCTGCCCTCAGACACACGGCGATAGCCGCAGGTCTCAGGCAACCAGCGCACGGTCTCAATGATTTCCGGTGTCAGAAATACGCAATCCGGCACAGTTTTTCTGCGGTTCGGATAATCCGAGCACTGGCAACTTGTGCCGTCCAGCAAAGTACAGGCAACACTGGTGCCGTAAATCTCGTCTGTATCGTCATCCTGCAATTTATGCAGGCAGCACTGGCCGCAGCCATCACAAAGGCTTTCCCACTCCTGCTTGTTCAGCTCACGCAATGTTTTGGTTTGCCAGAATGGTTTCTTCATAACGTCCTCACCTTCCTGCAGCATTTTAGCAAATTTACTGCGGCCGGATAAATCAATTTCAAAATAAAAGGCCCGGTAAACCGGGCCTTATGTCTCGTCAATTTCGCCTCGGTTTAACGAAATAAATTGTCGCCCTGCTCATCAATAATCTGACGGGCTTTGATGAGGGTAATATTTACCGCATCATCCATGGTTGCGAAACGATCTGCGCGGATGAATTTATGTTCTTTCATCTCGCCAGCGATTTCCTTACGGATCAAGCCGCAGGTCTGAAACTGTCCGGCTTCGGCAAACGGCGTTGCCAGAATGATGAAGCCCTTATGCTCACTGCTGACCGGCTCAGCCTGAGCCTTGCTGTCTGCAGCTTCAGAACCACCAAACCCAAAAAGGCGTTTAAGAAAAGACATTCTATCCCCTAGAGCATTTCGCAGTTAAATGGGATCATTTAACGTCCGCGACAATGCGACAGTTAAAAGAATTTAGAGCGAGCGCAGCGGCTAGTATTAAACACGACACGCTCTAAAAAATGCCGCCACCACAGGGATGACGGCACTTTCTTGTGCTTATTAGCTATCCAGGAACGAGCGCAGCTTGCGCGAGCGGCTCGGATGCTTGAGCTTACGCAGTGCTTTTGCCTCGATCTGACGGATGCGCTCACGGGTAACCGAGAACTGCTGACCAACTTCTTCCAGCGTATGATCGGTATTCATACCGATACCGAAACGCATACGCAGAACACGCTCTTCACGCGGTGTCAGCGATGCCAGAACGCGGGTTGTGGTATCACGCAGGTTTGCCTGAATGGCAGCATCAATCGGCAGCAGCGCATTCTTATCTTCAATGAAGTCGCCCAGATGTGAATCTTCTTCATCACCCACCGGAGTTTCAAGGGAGATAGGCTCCTTGGCGATTTTCAGAACTTTACGCACTTTTTCCAAAGGCATAGCCAGCTTTTCAGCCAGTTCTTCCGGTGTCGGTTCACGGCCGATTTCATGCAGCATCTGGCGCGAGGTACGAACGATCTTGTTGATCGTTTCGATCATATGCACCGGAATACGGATGGTGCGTGCCTGATCCGCGATAGAACGGGTAATCGCCTGTCTGATCCACCATGTCGCATAGGTCGAGAACTTATAACCACGGCGATATTCGAACTTATCAACCGCCTTCATCAGGCCGATATTGCCTTCCTGAATAAGATCAAGGAACTGCAAGCCACGGTTGGTATATTTCTTGGCGATGGAAATCACGAGACGCAGGTTTGCTTCAACCATTTCCTTCTTGGCAATGGTTGCTTCGCGCTCGCCCTTCTGCACCTGATTAACGATGCGGCGGAATTCACCGATCGAAATCGCGGTTTCAGTGGCCAGATTCTGAATTTCCGAACGCAGATTATCAATGCCGCGTTTTTCCTTGGCAACAAAATCCTTCCAGCCGCGGGCTGTCAGGGTTGCAAGACGGTCAGTCCAGTTCGGGTCAAGTTCATTGCCCTGATATTCTTTGAGGAATTCTTCACGGCGCACGCCGAAAGATTCCGCAAGACGCAGGAGCTTACCTTCGTTCTGAACGAGACGCTTGTTAATGTCGTAGAGCTGCTCAACCAGCGATTCAATACGGTTCTGGTTCAGCGACAGCGACTTAACGGCCTTAATCAGCTGATCTTTCAGTTCCTTGTAGCGGCGTTCCTGAGAGGTCGACAATTCACCGGCAGCAGCCAGACGGCCTTCAACCTGCTGATCCTGCAATTTGCGCAGTTTCTTATAGGTATCAGCGATCAGATCGAGGGTTTCCATGACCTGAGGACGCAATTCGGCTTCCATCGCAGCAAGCGACAGATTGGCCTCATCATCTTCATCCTCGTCATATTCTTCCTGAATTTCACCGCCGACATTGGTGATATCATCGTCATCGCGTGAACGACGGCCACCCTTGTCATCACCGCGCGCAGGCTGTTCTTCCACACGCTCGATCACCGGTGCCTGTTTGGCTTCAGGACCCGCATAAGTGGTTTCAAGATCAATGATTTCGCGCAGCAAAATCTGCTGGTCGTTCAGTGCTTCACGCCAGATAATCAGAGCCTGAAATGTCAGCGGGCTTTCGCAAAGCCCTGCAATCATGGTTTCGCGGCCAGCTTCAATACGCTTGGCAATCGCGATTTCACCTTCACGCGACAGGAGTTCAACCGAACCCATTTCGCGCAGATACATACGCACCGGATCATCGGTACGGTCTGTCGGCTCTTTTTTGGTGGTCGTTGTCGCCAGCGCGGTACCGCCGGCTTCTACCAGATCACCGCCGCTTTCTTCGCTGTCATCGTCGCGCTCTTCTGCGTCGGCATCCTGCTCGTCATCTTCAACAACATTGATGCCCATATCGGACAACATCGACATTGTATCTTCGATCTGCTCGGATGTGACTTCCTCAGAAGGCAGCACGGCATTCAGCTCGTCCATCGTGACATAGCCACGCTTCTTGGCGAGCTTAATCATCTTCTTGACAGCGTCGTCCGAAAGGTCGAGAAGCGGCCCATCGGTCGCGCCATCGCGCTCGACTTCAGCTTCTTCGTTTTCCTTTGCCTTCGTTGCCATATATTTATCTCCAGACGATCGGTTTGTTTTGTCCATCGGGCAGAATGAACAACAAAACAAACGATTCGCGTTATGCCCCGTGACTATCGATAGTATCGGCAATAGCGCTTTCACGTTAAAACCGGATTAACCGTGCTGATTACCGGCTGCGGCAATTAAAACAACGGTTTGCAAATTTCATATTTACAGAGCCTTCTCAGCCCCGTATTGACCTCATACCGGTCATAAACTCCGGTCATGACATTGTTCAGATGCTGTGTATTATCGCCTTTCAGCGACGGACAAGCTCTCACCGATACAATTAAAGAATGCGACTCATATGATTCGCATGGAAAAAGCGAATCATTTATGCAGATTCGCGACAGAGTGACGCCGGTTAAGCACCGAACAATGCAGTTCTGAGCAGTTTTTGTTCAAATTATCTCTGTTTGGCGACCTTATTCACGTATCTGCTTATCCTCAGAAACCGCCGGGCGGGCGTCCTGAAGACTGACCGAAACCTTCAATAAGCGCTTCGGTTGCATCGGCCTTGCGAATTTCGCTCTGAATATCAATCAAACGCGCAAAAACCTCGGCTGACGCTTCAGTGGACAGAGCTTCTTCTACGGCTCTTAGTTCCTTATGTAGTGTCCGTGCGCGCAGATGCAAGTGCATCGCCTGTTTGAGGGCTTCGCGGGCATCATCTTCGGCTGCCAGCAGCGTTGCAGGCCACAGACGCGCACGGCGCACCACCAGCTCCAGCTCATCCAGCAATTCAGAAAAACCGTTTTCATTGAGGATTTTACGCATCATCTTACCGTCTTCGGCAAGATGGCTGGCCATCACATCCAGAACCGCGGCATGAAGCGCCGTCAGCCCCGCATGGGTCAGTTCCAAAGTGGCTACAACCTCAAAATTCTCATCAATCAGTGCCGGATGATTAATCAGCGTCAGAACGATCGTCGCCTCACGCAGACTTGGTGCGGATGAACCACCTTTTACAATCGCGGAACGGGTCAGGCTGTCAGAAGCCTTGGTTGAGGCCGCATTACCAAAACCACCACCGAAACCGCTACCTTTACCACGCTGCGGCTGGAAATTACCCTTGCCGCCGAAGCCGCCTGCCTGCTTGCCGGCATTCTGCCGTCCCCATTTAGGGCCGAAGAAGCTCTGTGACTTCTCACGCATATGCTGGCTGTAATAATGTTTGACGCTCTCGTCCTTGATACGCGCCACATGGGTGCGCATCCGTGCATCCAGCTCAGCACGGCGCTCCGGCGTTTCAAAATTCCCGCCAGCAGTTTCACGCATCCACAGCATTTCCGCCAGCGGCTTGGCATCCTGCAACACGACACGAAATGCGGAAGCGCCCTGCTCCTTGACCAGATCGTCGGGGTCTTTACCCTCAGGCAACAGAGCAAAAGCCAGCGATTTGCCCGGTTGCAAATTCGGCAAACCGGTATCCACCGCACGATAGGCTGCTCGAAGACCGGCCTGATCGCCGTCAAAGCACAAAACCGGCTCAGGGCTGATCCGCCAGAGCAAAGCCATCTGCTCCTCGGTCAAAGCGGTTCCCAGCGGCGCCACAACCTCGTTGAAACCGGCCTGCGCCAGTGCGATCACATCCATATAGCCTTCAACCGCAATGACCGGTTTGGCTTCTTCGCCATTTTGCGCCTGACAGGCACGGCGCGCGCGTACCATATTGTAGAGCACGCGACCTTTGTGAAACAGTTCGGTTTCCGGCGAATTGAGATATTTCGCAGGCGCATCCGGTGACATTGCACGTCCGCCAAAGGCGATCACGCGATTGCGGCTGTCAGTAATCGGAAACATAATGCGGTCGCGGAAACGGTCATAAGACACTGCAATACCTTCACCATGCACAACCATGCCGCAGGCTTCAATCTGCTCACGGGTTGCGCCTTTAGAGGCCAGATATTCCTTGAGAATATTACGCCCTTCCGGCGCATAACCAATGCGAAACTCAGCCTGCGTCTGCGCATTTAAACCACGGTCGCGCAAATAAGAGCGCGCTTTGGCACCAACCGATGCCTGCAACTGGTCTTCAAAAAATGCTGCGGCCAGTTCCATCACATCATAGAGCGTGCCGCGCTTTTCCTCGCGTCTCTGCTGCTCGGCATCCATAACCGGCATCGGCACACCGGCCATATCAGCGATCCGTGCGACAGCCTCGGGAAAGTTCAGGCCTTCGAGCTCGGTCAGAAAACGGAAATGATCGCCCGTCACACCACAGCCGAAACAATGATAGCGGCCTTTGCGATCCTCACAGTGAAAGCTCGGGCTTTTTTCACCGTGAAAAGGACAACACGCCCAGAAATCCCCCTTGGACGCATTGGTTTTTTTGCGATCAAAACTCACGCGTGTCCCAATCACAGACGATATCGGAACGCGGTCGCGGATTTCATCAAGGAAGGACGGGGGAAAACGCATGCGCCTTTAAATTCTCTCTCAGTTCTCTTGCCAGAACAATACTGACTTCGGGGGACATCAGACTTGTCCCCTCACCTTAATAGCACGGAATACAGAAAAACACGCCTCAACAACGCATCTTTCCCCGATACTCACATGCCGGCTCCTGTGCAAGTGCAGCCTCTCCTATAAGCGGGCAGCACAGTTGTCATAATTATCGCTTATCATCTTATACAACGGGACAGCAATATCATCCTTCAGTACCTGAAAATGCAGGATTTTGATTTAGTCGGCTAACTGTCATAAATTTGTCATAAAAACTTTAAATACCATCTGTTAGAGGTAAAATCCCTCTTCCAAATTAAGCATAATGTGCCTAGATTGATTAGCCAGTGCATGATTTTCGCACTGCATTGTATCCGTCCTGAACATTCCGCGAAATCACTGCAGCAATGTTGTGCATGCGCGAACAGGAACGGAGCATCCGGAGACAATCCGGGGAACCACAAAGGATGAGCTAATCATCCGGTAATAAAAAAGGAATACGCATTTGAATGGTTCAGTCGTCCTCCTGCATCTTGCAGGGGCAGTCGCGTTGCTCTTATGGGCAACCCGTATGGTTCGGGCAGGCGTTGAAAGCGCCTATGGCGACCGGTTACGCCGACGACTGCGCAAATATATGCAAAAACCGCTTCTGGCGGTCAGCTTCGGTGTTTTGCTGGCTGTATCCCTACAAAGCTCCACGGCCGTCACTTTGCTGGTCGGCTCTTTTGTCGGCGCAGGCTTTGTCAGCGGTGTGGCCGGACTTATGGCCGTGCGCGGCGGCGAGCTCGGCTCTGCCCTTGTCGTTAAAATCCTGAGCTATGACCTGACTTTGCTGGTGCCTTTGGCGCTTGTGGCAGGCACATTCATTTCCATGTCTTCCGAGCGGCTGTTCTGGCGGCAAAATGGTAAGATTCTGGTCGGTATCGGTCTGCTTATTCTCTCGCTTGAACTCACAGGTGAAGCGACAACGCCATTGCGCGACAGTCAGCTGCTGCCGGTGATTGTCAATTATCTGGCGAGCGATCCGGTTACCACCTATCTGCTTGCAGCGCTGATGACATGGCTGTTCCATTCATCAATTGCCGCAATCATCTTGCTGACATCTTTCGCTTCACGCGGCCTCATTCAGCCGGATCTGGCTGTGGTAATGGTGCTTGGCGTCAATCTTGGCTCTTCTATCATCGCCCCCCTGCTCACACGCAATGCCCCGCCGGAAACCCGCGTGGTACCGCTCGGCAATCTGCTGATGCGCGGCGCAGGCTCTCTCGTTATCCTGATCCTGTTTCTGTCCTTTAAGCCTCCGGTCGAGTTTCTCGGCTCCGATCCGGTCAGTCAGGTTGTGAATGCGCATATCCTGTTCAATACGATTATTCTGATTACAGGTATTCCGCTGTCAGGACTTGTGCTGCGCGCTACGGAAGCACTGGTCAATCTTAAAGCCAAACCGGAAGCACCGGCAGAAACTGTATTCACGCAGGAAATCAGCGCGCTGGATATGAGTGTCATCAACTCCCCGCCGCTTGCCCTCGGCAATGCAACCCGTGAAGTTGTACGCACCTGTGAAACCGTTGACGTGATGCTGCGCCGGATTATGGATCTTTATGAAAAGCCGGATCAGGTCGGCATTAATGAACTGGCAAAACTGGATGACCGTCTGGATGCCCGTCATGCCGCCATCAAGCTCTATCTGGCGAAACTGGCGACCAAAAACCTGAGCGAAGATGAAGCTCTGCGCACGCAGGAACTACTCGGTGCCTGCGTTAAGCTGGAACAGGTCGGCGATATTATTGTGCGCAATATGCTTGCCCATGTGCAGAAGAAGATGGATCGTAAGCTGGAGTTCACAGAAGAAGGCTGGGACGAACTGACCGAATTCCACGCCATGGTCGTTTCCAATGCGCATCTGGCCTTCAACGTATTGGTGTCGCGTGACAGCTATACGGCGCGCCAGCTCGTGCATGAAAAAGACCATCTGCGCGATATGGAGAAACGCACCAGCGAAATGCATTTCCAGCGCCTGCGTGAAGGAACTGTGCGCAGTGTCGAGACCAGTTCGATCCATCTGGATACGATCCGCGATCTCAAGCAGATCAACTCTCTGCTGGCTTCAATGG
>NZ_ANNO01000251.1:0-2385 GCF_000409565.1 Pseudochrobactrum sp. AO18b | reverse complement strand
TTAATCGCGGGCTTTTTCTTTATTCTTAATTATTCAGGATCAGCTACCGAGCAGTTCTTTCAGCACACCGCTGGCCTTGGCGAAATCCATCTGGCCGGTATAACGTTCTTTAAGAACCGCCATTACCTTACCCATATCGCGCAGGCCTTCCGCACCGACTTCGGCAATGGCAGCGGCGCTGTTGGCGCGAATTTCTTCATCGCTCAACTGCTGAGGCAGAAATTCTCTGATGATCTCGATTTCAGCGCGTTCATTTTCAGCCAGTTCAATACGATTGCCTTCTTCGTACATTTTGGCGGATTCTTCACGCTGCTTGATCATCTTGGCAAGAATTGCCAGAATCTCATCATCCGATACAGGGTCTTTGCCTGCACCGCGATTGGCAATGTCGCGATCCTTCAGAGCAGCCATAATCAGGCGCAGCGTTGAAGCACGCATTTTTTCATGGGCTTTCATAGCCGTTGTCAGAGCTTGCGAAATTTCCTGACGCAGCATTTCTTATCTCCTTGGCAGGACAGCATTATATATTCGTATCCGGCCTGTTAAATTTATAAAATCCGGTCAGAGCAAGGCGCGGTCAGTTGTCTTTTTATAAACACGCGCATGATGCAAATTTTACAGAAATCAGAGCGTGCGCACAGAACAGAATAAAGGCGATACGCTCCTGAATGCAATAAAGCTGGCCGGAATAAGCAAATCAAAGGCCTTATAGCGCAATTTGCAGTCTTGGCAAAACCATCAGATTATTTTCTTTCCGCAACCTCATTATGCCTCCGCATTATGCAAGCAGAAACCGGCTTTTTCTGGCTGTCTTGATAAGCCCAAATTACTAGCCGCATATTGACCGCCGCTTTTCCCGCGAAAATATCCGTCACAGCAATTGACCGCAGGGCAAGATTTCTTTACATTATTAATCTTAGCAGAAGATTTTTTTCATTCTCGCGACGGAGCTCATTGTATCCGGCGCGTTTTTGCACATCTGGTGTTTATCATACCGGGTTGCATCTGCACATATAACACATAGTTGCCGTTCAGATGGCCGACCACAAAGCCGGTTACGGACGCGACATACTTAGAGCGCCGGGCGCCCTGTTGGGCGCACAAAACTCGCTCTAACACTTTAAAATTGGAGCATAATTTATCCTTAAACTGATTCAAGTTTAAGGTGTTATGCTCTAACAGCACAGCGCGCAATTTTGATCAGGAGTGCCTCAATGACCGAAACCACACCCAAAACCGCACCCTGGACGACTTCCAAACCAACAGCTGTTCTTGTTTTGGCGGATGGCACAGTGATCGAAGGCAAAGGTGTCGGCGCAGTCGGCGCGATTGAAGCGGAAGTCTGCTTCAACACCTCCCTCACCGGTTATCAGGAAGTTCTGACCGATCCGTCCTATGCAGGCCAGATCGTGACTTTCACATTCCCGCATATCGGCAATGTCGGCACCAATGAAGAAGACAGCGAGCGCCTAAATCCGGCCAGCCGCTCCGGCGCAGTCGGCACAATTATCAAGGCTGATATTACCGCCCCTTCAAACTACCGCGCCACACAGGATTTCGACAAGTGGCTGAAGCAGCACGGCATTATCGGCCTCAGCAATGTTGATACGCGCGCACTGACCGCCCTGATCCGTGAAAAAGGCGCAGCCAATGCCGTGATCGCTCACGATCCGAGCGGCAATTTCGACATTCCGGCTCTGAAAAAACGCGCGGCAGCATGGGCTGGTCTCGTAGACCTCGACCTCGCTAAAGATGTTACTTCCGGCCAGTCTTCCGTATGGACAGAAAAGTCATGGGTCTGGAATGAAGGCTATGGCAGCCAGACAGAAGAACAGTTCCATGTCGTTGCGGTTGACTATGGTATCAAACGCAACATTCTTCGTCTGTTTGCAGATCTCGGCGGCAAGGTAACGGTTGTTCCGGCGACAGCAAGCGCTGAAGATATTCTGGCACACAATCCGGACGGCGTATTCCTGTCCAACGGCCCTGGCGATCCGGCGGCTACCGGTGAATACGCAGTGCCAACCATTAAAAAACTGATTGAAACTGACATTCCGCTGTTTGGTATCTGCCTCGGCCACCAGATGCTGGCACTGGCAACAGGCGGCAAGACAGTGAAGATGCATCAGGGTCATCACGGCGGCAACCATCCGGTGAAAGATCACACAACCGGTAAAGTTGAAATCGTATCGATGAACCACGGCTTTGCGGTGGATGCGGACAGCCTGCCTTCAGGCGTGGAAGAAACCCACATCTCGCTGTTTGACGGTACAAATTGCGGATTGCGGATTATCGGCAAGCCGGTCTTCTCGGTACAGCACCATCCGGAAGCATCACCGGGTCCTGAAGACTCGTTCTACCTGTTCCGCCGCTTTATCAACCTGA
>NZ_ANNO01000250.1:0-4943 GCF_000409565.1 Pseudochrobactrum sp. AO18b | reverse complement strand
CGGTGATTTTCACCGGCCTTTTTCTATACTCGTAGTTTGATTTTTCTATCAAACGCGACGTTGTATCCAAGATGATGACGTGGCGAAAATGATGTTTATCGAGAACCGGAGCGGAGCGTACCCTGCATAATCCTTTCATCGGCTGATGAAAGATAAGATTATGCAGCCTTAAAGATCACGGCAACCTTTGCACGTCCTATTGGACGTGCGGTGCCGTGTGTACGTGAGTACCGGAAGTTGAGATAAACACCATTTGCAGACCGTCAGCACCCGAATATATTAAATGGGGTTGTTGAAAGTATCACAGGCATCAACCCGTCCCGTATCGAAGCCGCGCTTGAACCATTTGGCACGCTGTTCAGAGGTACCGTGATTGAAGCTTTCCGGCACGACATAGCCCTGCGAACGCTTCTGCAAAGTATCGTCACCGATCTGATGGGCGGCGTTCAGAGCTTCTTCGAGATCACCCTGCTCCAGCAGGCCTTTCTGCTCGGTGAATTTACCCCAGACACCGGCAAAGCAATCGGCCTGCAATTCCACGCGCACGGACATGGCATTGGACTGCGCTTCACTCATGCTTTGGCGCATCTGGTTAAATTTCGGCAGAATACCGAGCAGGTTCTGCACATGATGACCAACTTCATGCGACAGCACATAGGCATGGGCAAAATCACCGGAAGCGCCGAAACGCTTGTCCAGTTCACGGTAGAAACTCAGATCGATATAAACTTTCTGGTCGCCCGGGCAATAGAAAGGTCCCGAGGCAGCAGAAGCAAAACCGCAGGCGGATCTTACCTGACCGTCAAACAGCACCAGAACCGGCTTTTTATAGGTCTGACCGGCAGACTGGAAAATACCGCTCCAGACTTCTTCTGTTTCCTTCAAGACAACACGACTGAAACTGGCCGCTTCATCATCGGCGCGCGGGGTGGAGGAACCAATATTAGAAGAACCGCCGGATGTCTGTGTGCTCTGGATGGAGCCGTCACCGAACAGGATAGGCAGCGGATTAATACCGGCCATCCATAAAACAAGTGCCATAACACCCAGAATAAGAATGCCGGAAAGCCCGCCGCCGCGCACAACACGGAAACCCGGCCCGCCGAGTCCGCCACCGCCTCTCAGACCACCTCCGCCATTCCCACGGCGATCCTCAACATTGTCACTCTCTTCGCGACCTTGCCAGCGCATCAGCGCTCTCCTTATTTTACATAATTCTTTGGCAGCTATAATAAAACGGAAATGCTCTGCCCGCTACTCTGCCCGCGGTCTATTTAGCAAAGATAAAACACAGGACATTTCAAAACAGGCTGACAACCGGTCAAATTTCAATAAGAATTGTTATAAACGCATATTTTCTCCCAAATAACGTATTTAAGGGGTTACTTTCCGCAAATTGATTACCTATAAGACACGCTTAGCCCAGACGCATCATATAGCCTCTGAACCCGACGGTCATACCGTTCGGGCTTTTGTCGCAGAGCCGAATAAGCGCTAAACACAGGATGAGACCATGCCAAAACGCACAGACATCAAATCGATTCTGATTATCGGAGCGGGACCAATTGTTATCGGTCAGGCATGTGAATTTGACTATTCAGGCACACAGGCCTGTAAAGCCCTGAAAGAAGAAGGGTACCGGATCATTCTGGTGAATTCCAATCCGGCCACGATCATGACAGATCCTGATCTGGCGGATGCTACATATATTGAGCCGATCACACCGGAAGTTGTTGCCAAGATCATCGCCAAAGAGCGCCCTGATGCGCTGCTGCCAACCATGGGCGGCCAGACTGCGCTAAACACCGCGCTGTCGCTAAAGCGCATGGGCGTGCTTGACCGCTACAATGTGGAAATGATCGGCGCCGACGCCAAAGCCATTGATAAAGCCGAAGACCGCGCATTGTTCCGCGAAGCCATGGCTAAAATCGGCCTTGAAACTCCAAAGTCCATGCTGGCCAATGCCACGGACGTTAAAGACGAAGACCGCAAAGCCCATAAGATCAAACGCGAAGAGCTGAAAGCCAAGCTCTCCGGCGACGATCTCGACAAAGCACTCGACAAGCTGGAAACCGAATGGCAGCTCGGCGAAACCGACCGCAAGCAGCGCTACATGACCCACGCTATGGGTCTGGCAGCACAGGCGCTCGATCATGTTGGTCTGCCTGCCATTATCCGCCCGAGCTTTACACTCGGCGGCACCGGCGGCGGTATTGCCTATAACCGCTCGGAATTCTTTGAAATCGTAGAAGGCGGTCTCGATGCATCGCCAACCACCGAAGTGCTGATTGAAGAATCCGTGCTCGGCTGGAAAGAATATGAAATGGAAGTTGTACGCGACAAAGCGGACAACTGCATTATCATCTGCTCGATCGAAAATATCGACCCGATGGGCGTTCACACCGGTGACAGTATCACTGTTGCCCCTGCTCTGACGCTGACTGATAAAGAATATCAGATCATGCGCGATGCCTCGATAGCAGTGCTGCGTGAAATCGGCGTTGAAACCGGCGGCTCAAACGTACAGTTCGCGGTTAATCCTGAAAACGGTCGTCTGATCGTTATTGAAATGAACCCGCGCGTGTCCCGCTCGTCAGCGCTGGCATCCAAAGCAACCGGCTTCCCAATTGCTAAAGTCGCCGCCAAACTGGCTGTCGGCTACACCATGGACGAGCTGGAAAACGATATTACCGGCGGTGCAACACCTGCTTCGTTTGAACCAAGCATTGACTATGTTGTCACGAAAATCCCGCGCTTTGCTTTCGAGAAATTCCCGGGTGCCAATAATGTTCTGACCACCGCGATGAAATCGGTCGGTGAAGTGATGGCTATCGGCCGTACCTTCCAGGAAAGCCTGCAGAAAGCTCTGCGCGGTCTGGAAACAGGCCTGACCGGTCTTGATGAAATCGCAATCCCGAATATTGAAGACGGCGATGAAAAAGGCGCAATCCGCGCAGCTATCGGCACACCGACACCGGATCGTCTGCGTATGGTTGCACAGGCCATGCGCCTCGGCATGCCGCTTGATGAAATTCATGCAGCCTGCAAGATCGATCCTTGGTTCCTTGAACAGATGGCCGAGATCGTTGCGACTGAAGATCGTGTCCGTGAACACGGTCTGCCGCAGGATGCGGAAAATATGCGCTATCTGAAAGCCATGGGCTTCTCAGACAGCCGCCTTGCAAGCCTGATCCGCAAAGATGCCAAGGATGTTGCCAAACATCGTGCAGAACTGAGCGTGCATCCGATTTTCAAGCGCATTGATACCTGCGCTGCGGAATTCTCTTCGCCAACCGCTTATATGTATTCGACCTATGAAACGCCGTTTGCAGGTGTTGAAGCCTGTGAAGCGGATGTATCCGAGCGCAAAAAAGTTGTGATCCTCGGCGGCGGTCCTAACCGTATCGGTCAGGGTATCGAGTTTGACTATTGCTGCTGCCATGCGGCTTTCGCGCTGAGCGATGCCGGTTATGAAGCGATCATGATCAACTGTAATCCGGAAACGGTTTCCACGGACTATGACACGTCAGACCGTCTGTATTTCGAACCGCTGACCGATGAAGATGTGATCGAAATTCTGCGCAAAGAGCAGGAAAAAGGCACTCTGCACGGCGTGATCGTACAGTTCGGCGGTCAGACCCCGCTGAAACTCGCCAATGCACTGGAAAAAGCCAATATTCCGATCCTCGGCACCTCACCGGATGCGATCGATCTGGCGGAAGACCGTGACCGCTTCCAGAAGCTGCTGATCAAGCTCGGCCTCAACCAGCCGAAAAACGGCATTGCCTATTCCGTTGAACAGGCTCGCCTGATCGCTGCTGACCTCGGCTTCCCGCTGGTGGTTCGCCCGTCTTATGTTCTGGGTGGCCGCGCCATGCAGATCATTCATGATGAGCGTATGCTGCAAAAATATCTGCTGGAAACCGTGCCTGAACTGGTGACCGAAGATATTAAAGCCAAATATCCGAATGATAAAACCGGCCAGATCAACACCCTGCTGGGCAAAAACCCGCTGCTGTTTGATACCTATCTGACCGATGCTATCGAAGTGGATGTGGACTGCCTCTGCGACGGCAAAGACGCTTATGTTGCCGGTATCATGGAACATATTGAAGAAGCCGGTATTCACTCCGGTGACTCAGCCTGCTCCCTGCCGGTTCACACTCTGAGCGATGAAATCGTTGCTGAACTTGAACGCCAGACCATTGCCATGGCCAAAGCGCTCAATGTCGGCGGTCTGATGAATGTGCAATATGCAATCAAAGACAATGTAGTCTATGTGCTTGAGGTCAATCCGCGTGCATCGCGTACCGTGCCTTTCGTGGCTAAAACCAACGGCACACCGATTGCCAAGGTTGCAGCACGCATTATGGCCGGTGAAAGCCTCGAACAGGCACTAGCTGCCTATGGCGGCAAGCCTGATGTGAAAGCACAGCGCCACATCGCCGTGAAGGAAGCCGTGTTCCCGTTCGCCCGCTTCCCGGGTGTGGACACCCTGCTCGGACCTGAAATGCGCTCGACCGGTGAAGTCATGGGTCTCGATTATGACTATGCTCTGGCCTTTGCAAAATCACAGCTCGGCGCAGGCGTTGATCTGCCACGCGACGGTACAGTATTTGTCTCCGTCCGCGATGAAGACAAAGCACGCATCGTAGCGCCTGTTAAGCGTCTGGCAGACCTCGGCTTTAAAGTTCTGGCAACCGGCGGCACACAGCGCTATCTGGCTGAACAGGGCATCGAAGCCACCAAGGTCAACAAGGTTCTGGAAGGCCGTCCGCATATTGAAGACGCCATCCGTAACCGTCAGGTGCATATTGTCTTCAACACTACAGACAGTGTCAGCGCGGTTTCCGACAGCAAGTCGATCCGCCGTGCGACCCTGATGCACAAACTGCCATATTACACCACACTGGCTGGTGCAGAGGCGGGTTCTGAAGCGATTG
>NZ_ANNO01000249.1:0-5891 GCF_000409565.1 Pseudochrobactrum sp. AO18b | reverse complement strand
GCGGCTTAAATTTATATCAATTTCAGCGTTGATTAGAGTGCACGTACCAGCGCATCAGCTGCACGGATTTCCCGCTCCCGCCATGCACGGCGCGCCTGCGCCTCTTCATCCTCACCCCATTGTTCAATCGTCCAGTCTTCATCGACATGAGCGACTTTCCATGCCGAATCCACATCAATGGCACCTTTAAACAATGCCAGACCGGTGATTGCCGAGCCGCAAAGTGTGGTCATCACATGCAGAGCAGCCAGTGCAACAGGATCTGAAACCATACGCAGATGTGCACCGAAAGCAGCCAGCGCTTCACGCGGCTGCGCCACATGCATCAGGCCTTCTGTAACCTCGAAATTCGCACCGAGTGTCGCGGCCCAATCAAGCAGCGGGTCCCAATGTTCACGCTGGCGGTCAACCAGCTCTTTCGGGCTGTCTGCGCGATAGCACAGCAGATCAGTACCGGCGAAGCGCAAAATTTCTTCCAGCACCGCCTGCGTTTCCGCAGCAACACCATCAATCGCCGTATTGACCAGACGGGTTGCCGGCATATCTGCCGGATTAATATGCGTATCCTGACGGGCAAATTCGTCTGCCACGATCTGCGCAGCGGCTTCCGTTGGCAGAACCAGCTTGTTTCGCAGCGGCGTATTAACCAGCTTGCCATCCAGCAATATGGCAAAACCACCAGCTTCATAGGCACCGACAGTCACGTCTTTATAGAAACGCTTCGGCAATGGCGTCAGCATCTGCTTTTGTGCGCGGATAACCGGATCAGGATCAGACAGCATCGCCTCATGATCGAGCCGTGCCTGTTCGATATCTTCAAGAATATTGCGCATTTTATTTCCTAAATATTTCGGTTCAAAATCTCACCACGCCATCAGCGGGCAAGCTGACCCAACAAATCCGACGGATGATGCAATATAGTTGCTGCACCCGCTTCACTTAATCTGTCCGGCTTATGATAGCCCCAGTTTACACCGATTGCTGTGGCTCCGGCACTGCCTGCCATCATCATATCGTAAGTCGTATCACCGATTACAAAGGTCTGCGACACATCGCAACCCGTCTCATGGCAACATTCCAGCACCATTGCCGGATGCGGCTTGGACGGACAATCATCTGCACAGCGGGATACAAGAAAATTCCGGTCGAAACCATGGCGTTCCATTACCGATATCACGCCACGGCGGGATTTTCCTGTCACCATGCCCAACAGAATATCATCCTGCTGCGCCAGAGCATCAATCAATTCGGTAATACCGTCATAAAGCGGCTCGTCAAAATCATGCTCCAGCCGGATTTTACGAAATTGCTGCTTATATTGCTCTGTCAGGTTCTCAACCTCAGCCCCCATAGGAATACCGGAAATCTGCGAAATCGCCAGATTGAGCGTCAGGCCGATAATTTCCTGTGTCTCGCTTAGCTCAGGAACGCGCAGACCTGCACTCGCAAAGGTCTCGGCCATACAGCGATGAATAACACCGCCGCTATTCACCAGCGTTCCGTCACAATCAAACAGCACCAGTTTCATAGTGAGGCTTTTTCCTGCATAGTTTTTGCCAAGTCAGTATCAAATTGCTGCGCTGCTTTGCGCACAGCAATACGCTGCGCATAATTTGCAATGAATAATCCGCCTGCGATCAGGCCAAGCGCTGCAAATAGCTTCCAGCTCATAGGCTCACCCAGCACCAGTCCGCTCAGCATCACCCCGAAGGCAGGGATCAGCAATGCGAAATTCGACAGGGCTGAAGCAGGATAACGGCGGATCATCCAGAACCACAACGGATAGGTAAAAGCGACAATAAAGGCCGACTGAAACACAAAAGCCGCATAGGTCAGCATAGTCGGATCACGAACCGCATCCCCCAGCATCGGCGCAAAAGGTAAAGGTACAATCGCCGCAATAAGTAACTGATAGAGCAAAGTTTTTTCCGGTGCAGCGTCGCTCAGCGGCGTCTTCTTGATAACCAGTGTCGTCGCCGCCCAGAACACGCTAGAGATCAGACAGAGAATATCGCCGTAAATCGCATTCTCGCCGGGCATCGACAATTCATCCGAGAGAACCAGCACCACACCGCCGAATGCAACAATCATTCCGACGACGGTGAGTATCCGCATCCGCTCGCCCAGCAGAAAATGCGCACCTATTGCCACCCAGAACGGCATAGTATTCATCATCAGCGTGGAGCGTCCGGCACTGGTAAAATCCAGCCCCGCAAAAATCAGAACAAATTCCAGACCGAACAGCAGCCCGATCACCAGACCGGGAATAAGCGTTTTGTCTTTTTCAAACAGGGCAATACCGCGAAAACGGCACCAGAGAAAAACGAGAAAGCCGCCAACGAAAGAGCGCGCAGCCGCCATATACATCGGATTGAAACCCTGATTGCCGATTTTGATGGCAACCTGATTCATCCCCCAGCTGACGCAGATAAACAGCATCAGCGCCACGCCCATTGTATCTATCGTCGCGCGGCGCTCATAACCTGTCACCAGCCGTCCTGTTGCCGACGCCGCGCTCCCTGCTGCCCTGCCCATTTCATCCCCGCTTCGAACACATTCCGGCCTGTTATGCGGCGGAACATACAATCAACTATCAGTCCTGTTCCGCATCCGCATCGAAACCAAGCAGGTTCCATGACTGCACCATATGCGGCGGCAAAGGCGCAGAAACATCAATCATACCGCCACCCGGATTAGGAATGCGGATACGGCGCGCATGAAGATGCAGGCGGTTCTGCACACCGCCCGGGAAATCCCAGTTGATATCGGCTTCAAAATATTTCGGATCGCCGATAATCGGATGACCAAGATACTGCGCATGTACGCGCAACTGGTGGGTACGGCCGGTATAAGGCTCCATTTCCAGCCAGGACAGGTTCTGACCGGCTGTTTCCAACACGCGGTAGAACGATACAGCGTGATCGGAATCCGGTTCACCGTGCTGGCAAACGCGCATACGGTCGCCATCCGGTGTGCTGTCTTTTACCAGCCATGTGGAGATTTTGTTCTCGCGCTTGCGCGGTACCCCCTTCACCAGAGCCCAATAGGTTTTCTTGGTGTCGCGCTCACGGAAAGCCTTGGTCAGCGCCTGCGCGGCACCACGGGTTTTCGCCACGACCAGAACACCGGATGTATCGCGGTCAAGACGGTGTACCAGACGCGGCTTTTCGCCTTTTTTATTGCGCCATGCTTCCAGCATCGAATCGACACTGCGCACCACACCGGAACCGCCCTGCACGGCCAGACCGGATGGTTTATTGAACACATAAACCTTCTCATTCTCAAAAATCAGCATTTTCTTGAGAACATCGCCATCACCCTGATTGCGGATGGTCTTGCCGGTCAGCGGTGTATTATCTTCTTTTTCATCGAGACCCAGCGGCGGAACACGCACGGACTGCCCTGCCTGCAAACGGCTGTCAGCTTTCACCCGCCCGCCATCCACACGGATCTGGCCGGAGCGCAGCAGCTTTTGCAAATGCCCGAAGCCCAAGCCCGGAAAATGCACTTTGAACCAGCGATCAAGGCGCATGCCTGTTTCGTCTGCATCTACAGTTTTAAGTTCTACGCCAGCCATATTCTGTTTATTCCGCTAAAATTCGGGGCACAATCACGGCGACAAATGCAATGTCTTCCGTGCAGCCAATATACTCTGAAATATGCTCCTAGAGCATTTCGCAGCCAAATGGAAACATTAGATGACACAGGAACTGTTCAGAACATGTTTTCTGCACGGACTCATGCTTAAAGGCGACCTGCCCCCGTCTGTAACCGTAAAGCGCAAAAACACTTAAGAATAAGCTCTCTGGCACCGGATTCTCACCGAATATTTAAATCCATTAAACTTTCTGAACACTCTATAAAATCATGCATTTTCAGCACGTTACATAAAACTATCACAGCAGGTTACAATCCGTTGTAATTTATGGTCGGTTTCGCACTTAAATTGCCACTTATGAACACCAATTTCCATTGCAGTTTCAGGCAATCAGGATCATGTTCCCGCTGCCGCTAAACATTTGTTTTTCTGACCGCAATCTGACTGGCGGATATAATTCGGTCAGACATTATACCGGAGTGGCCCGTGTCTATTGTGCGCGTTTACTGGAGATCCCTGCAATATCTCTCAGCCGAGAGAACAGCGACAGCGCTTATCGTGCTGGCGAATATTGCGCTTGGCGTGATCACCATTTTTGAACCTGTGCTGTTCGGTCGGGTCATTGATGCGATTTCGCAAAAGACCGTGATTATCCCGACCCTCGCTCTGTGGGCAGGTCTCGGTGTGTTCAACATTATCGCCGTGGTACTGGTTGCACGCGGCGCTGACCGGCTGGCGCATAAGCGCCGTCTCGGCGTCCTGACCAAATCTTACGAAGGCATCATCACCATGCCGCTGGCATGGCATCAGCAGCGCGGCACCTCCAATGCATTGCACACGCTGATCCGTGCAACCGACACGCTGTTCACGCTGTGGCTGGAATTCATGCGCAACCACCTCACTACCATTGTGGCGCTGGCTGTACTGATCCCGACCGCGCTCAGCATGGATGCGCGCCTGACACTGGTGCTGATGGTACTCGGTGCGATTTATGTAATGATCGGCCAGCTGGTTATTCAGAAAACCAAAGACGGTCAAGCTGCGGTTGAGCGCCACCACCACAAAGTCTTTGAGCATATCAGCGATACAATCAGCAACATTTCCGTGTTGCAGAGCTATAACCGCATCAATGCGGAAGCCTCTGCCCTGCGCGATTATGCAGCAACTCTGGAAAAAACACAGCGTCCGGTGCTGAACTGGTGGGCACTGGCCAGCGGTCTGAACCGTATGGCTTCCACCATTTCCATGGTGATCGTGCTGCTGATCGGTGCTTATCTGGTATCGAAAGGCCAGCTGCGCGTCGGTGAAGTGATTACCTTTATCGGTTTTGCCCAGCTGATGATCGGCCGTCTCGACCAGATCAGCAACTTCATCAACCAGACCGCCTCTTCACGCGCAAAACTCGAAGAATTCTTCGCGATGGAAGATGCTGTGGCTGTGCATGAAGAACCGCAAGCTGCCAATGATCTGAAAAATGTGCAGGGTGAAGTTGTCTTCGACAAAGTGACCTATGAATTCCGCAATTCCGGTCAGGGCGTCTATGACATTTCTTTTACCGCCAAAGCTGGTCAGACCGTGGCGATTGTCGGCCCGACAGGTGCGGGTAAAACTACACTGATTAATCTGCTGCAGCGTGTTTATGATCCTGTGGCCGGTCATATCAGCATTGACGGCACAGATACCCGCAATGTCAGCCGTTCATCGCTGCGCAAAGCTATGGCAACCGTGTTTCAGGATGCCGGTATGTTCAACCGCTCGATTGAGGATAATATCCGTATCGGTGCGGAAGGTGCGACCAATGAAGAAGTGCATGCCGCTGCTAAAGCCGCTGCTGCCCACGAATTCATTCTCGCAAAAAGCGAAGGCTATGACACGGTTGCCGGTGAGCGCGGCTCGCAGCTTTCCGGTGGTGAACGTCAGCGTCTGGCGATTGCCCGTGCTATCCTCAAAGATGCACCAATTCTGGTGCTTGATGAGGCTACTTCTGCTCTCGACGTGGAAACCGAAGGCATGGTCAAACAGGCAATTGATGATCTGAGCTCTGACCGCACAACCTTCATCATCGCGCACCGTCTCTCGACTGTACGCAATGCCGATCTTGTGCTGTTCCTTGATAAAGGCCACATCATTGAAAGTGGCAGCTTCAATGAGCTGGCAGCCAAAGGCGGTCGTTTCGCCTCTCTGCTGCGTGCAGGCGGCCTGATGGCCGAAGAAGCAGACCTGACAAATGACATTGATGAAAACAGCAATGTCACACGTTTCCCGTCAAAAGCTTCTGCATAAAGCACTTCAG
>NZ_ANNO01000248.1:0-1321 GCF_000409565.1 Pseudochrobactrum sp. AO18b | reverse complement strand
AAAAAGGGGTTAGAGCGGTGTGCATGATTCAATTCATGCACAAACCGCTCTAACCACCGGGTTTCTTTATGTAAAACAGAATTATTTTTGATTGCGTTCAATCCGTAGCTTCGCCCAATAATCGAGACGCTTACGGATTTCCCGCTCAAAGCCACGCTCCGGCGGATTATAATATTGCTGACGCCCCATCTTTTCAGGGAAATAATCCTGCCCTGAAAACGCATCCGGCTCATCATGATCGTAGCGGTAGCCGTCATTATAGCCTTCATCGCGCATCAGCTTGGTAGGCGCATTGAGAATATGCTTCGGCGGCAGCAGAGAGCCGTTTTCTTTCGCAGCACGTCTGGCGGCTTTATAGGCCATATAGACACCGTTGGATTTCGGTGCGGTCGCCAGATAGACACAAGCCTGCGCCAGCGCCAGTTCCCCTTCCGGCGAGCCAAGATAATCATAGGCATCCTTGGCAGCATTACAGATGACAAGCGCCTGCGGGTCGGCAAGACCGATATCCTCCACCGCCATACGTACCAGACGCCGCCCCAGATAGAGCGGATCTTCCCCTGCATCAAACATACGGCTGAGATAATAGAGTGCCGCATCGGGATCAGAACCGCGTACAGATTTATGCAGTGCCGAGATCAGATTATAATGCCCGTCCTGCCCTTTGTCATAGACCGGCGCACGACGCTGCACGATATCCTGCAATTGTTCGGCGGTAAACACTTCTTCCGGCCGCGCCGCACGCCAAACCTCTTCAGCGAGCGTCAGCGCCGCACGGCCATCGCCATCCGCCATACGCACCAGACTGGCACGCGCATCAGCATCAAGCGGCAATGGCTTCTGCTCGGCCTCTTCGGCTCTTGTGAGTAATGTGGTGATACTTGTCTCATCATGTGGCTTAAAGGTCAAAACCCGCGCACGCGACAACAGAGCGGCATTGAGCTCAAATGACGGGTTTTCGGTTGTCGCGCCGATCAGCACAACCGTGCCGTCTTCCATAACCGGCAAAAAACTATCCTGTTGCGCACGGTTGAAGCGATGTATCTCGTCGACAAACAGCAATGTCTGGCGGCCGGACATACGCCGTGCCCGTGCCGTTTCAAAAACTTTCTTGAGATCAGCCACGCCGGAGAAAATTGCCGAGATCTGCTCAAAGGCCAAATCCGTATGACCGGCCAGCAATCGCGCTATGGTGGTCTTGCCGGTTCCGGGAGGGCCCCAGAAGATCATTGAGCCGAGGCTGCCGGAAGCAATCATACGCGAGAGAATGCCCTGCTCACCGGTCAGATGTTCCTGTCCTGTGACTTCGCTCAAGTCTCGC
>NZ_ANNO01000247.1:0-1719 GCF_000409565.1 Pseudochrobactrum sp. AO18b | reverse complement strand
CGCAACCCGGCCTCCCCGTTTCAATCATGCACAAGCGATTTCAGAAAATGAAGTTTCCCCTCAACCGCTTGTGATAAAAATCAGCGAACAAACTGACGGTAAATTACACCATCGCGCTCAATATCCAAACGCCATAATGCACTGCGTCCGGCAGAAAGCACAGCCAGCAGATCGTCGACATTGGCAATGGCTGTACCATTCACGCCGCGCACAATGTCACCAGCCTTCAAATTCATCGCCTGTGCAGGCGTGTTGTTTTTCACACCGCTGATAACCACACCGCGTGTTGTCGGTGCGAGGCCGGATTTACGTGCCAGTTCCGGTGTAATATTCTGCACCTGCGCACCAGCCAGCGGATTGCGACCTGTGACTTCCCGTGCAGGCGCTTCTTTTGGCGGCTGAGCAAGCGTAACAGCAACCTCACGGGATTTACCGTCATTCAGCACAGTCATCTGCACTGTCTTGCCAATACCGGCGGTGGATACGCGATAGGCCAGCGCATCCGGATTATCGACCTTCACACCGTCAATCGCGGTAATCACATCACCGACTTGAATACCGGCTTCTGCCGCAGGGCTTTTTTCAGCCAGATCAGTAATCAGTGCACCGGAAGGCTGCCTCAGGCCAAGACCGGCAGCAATATCCGGTGTAATCGCCTGAAAAGTTGCACCGACATAAGGGCGCTCGAATGTGTCACTACCGCTCTCCGCAGATTTCACGACAGCTGAAACCATATTCGATGGAATAGCAAAGCCGATACCGACAGAACCGCCGCTACGCGAATAAATCGCTGTGTTGATACCAATCAGATTACCGTTCATATCAATCAGCGCGCCGCCGGAATTACCCGGATTAATTGCGGCATCGGTCTGAATGAAGAAGTCAAAATCTGAGACGCCAACCTGCGTACGTGACTGCGCAGAAACAATACCGCTGGTCACAGTCTGCCCGACACCAAACGGATTACCGATTGCCAGCACCAGATCACCAACCTCAACCTTATCGGAATCAGCAAGCTTAATGGTTGGCAGTTCTTCTTTGGCATCAATTTTCAGAATCGCCAGATCTGTTGTCACATCATTGAGCAGCAGCTTTGATGAGAATTCACGGCCATCAGCCAGCGCAACTTTAATATCATCCGCACCATCAATAACGTGATTATTGGTCACGATCAGACCGGAACTGTCTACGATCACACCGGAACCCAGCGACTGCTCCAAGCGTGGTTTATTCGGACGCATCTGCCCACCGAAAAACTGTTCAAAGAACGGATCACCGGCAAATGGCGAGCGCTGCTGCACTTTACGGCCGGCATAGACATTCACCACCGCACCGGAAGTCGATTTTACCAAAGGCGCGTAGGAAAGCTGAATGTCGCTATGGGACTGCGGCACCTGTTTCTCGGCAATTGCAGGGGTGCTCACGGCAGGCGCAAAAACAGAAATCGTTCCCGCTGCAATAACGCCGGTGAGTAAAACAGCCAGACCGGCCTTGTAAATTTTACCTAAGCGCCCCGATTTATTGACCGGATCATTCTGCAGATGTGAAGCCATACTTGTATCCCACTTTTCGGAAACCGACTGATTAGGATGAATATAGGCTTCAAAACCAGACGGAAAAGAGGCCGGACAACAAACATAAAATTAAATTATTGTAATAAAACAGTGCATTAGAAGCGACTTTACATAAATCCCGTCTCTCCGAAGAGTACAGGATCAT
>NZ_ANNO01000246.1:0-5101 GCF_000409565.1 Pseudochrobactrum sp. AO18b | reverse complement strand
CTCGGAAGGCAAAAAATATTAAAACAAAAAATAAAAAAGGGGCCGTAAGGCCCCTTAATTTATATAATCTGCGTTAAAACAGATATTATGCAGCTTCAGCTTCAGCAGCTTCAGCTTCAACGCGTGCGCGATCAGCAGCGCCTTTAGCAGTGATGTCGCGTTCTACGAACTCAACAACAGCCATAGGAGCATTGTCACCGGTACGGAAACCGGCTTTCATGATGCGGATATAGCCGCCGTGACGGTCAGCATAACGGGTTGCCAGAACGTCGAACAGTTTCTGAACCAGCTGTACATCGCGGATAGCCGAAATGGCCTGACGACGTGCATGCAGATCGCCGCGCTTGCCGAGAGTGATAAGCTTCTCAACGATCGGACGGATTTCCTTTGCCTTAGGCAAAGTGGTTACGATCTGTTCGTGTTCAATCAGCGAAGCAGCCATATTGGCGAACATTGCCTTACGGTGGCTTGCAGTCCGGTTCAGCTTACGGAGTGTCTTTCCGTGGCGCATGAGCCTTCTCCTTTAAAATCTATCTTCCGGTCGCAACCGGTCTCAATATTGATCTTCGTAGCGCTTAGCGAGATCTTCGATATTTTCCGGCGGCCAGGTCGGGATTTCCATACCGAGATGGAGTCCCATCGACGCCAGAACTTCTTTGATTTCGTTCAGCGACTTGCGGCCGAAATTCGGAGTCCGCAGCATTTCGGCTTCTGTCTTCTGGATCAGATCGCCGATATAAACGATGTTATCGTTCTTCAGGCAGTTTGCAGAACGGACAGACAGTTCCAGTTCATCCACTTTCTTAAGCAGAGCCGGATTGAATGCGAGTTCAGCAACCTGTTCCTGCGGAGCTTCCTTCTGCGGCTCGTCAAAGTTGACGAAGATCGCAAGCTGGTCCTGAAGAATGCGGGCTGCATAAGCAACTGCATCTTCACCAGTGACAGAGCCGTTGGTCTCAACATTGAGGATCAGCTTGTCATAATCGAGAACCTGTCCCTCACGGGTGTTTTCGATCTTGTAGGAAACCTTACGTACCGGTGAATAGAGGCTGTCAACCGGAATAAGACCGATCGGAGCATCTTCAGCGCGGTTACGGTCAGCAGGCACATAGCCTTTGCCCGTATTGACAGTGAATTCCATGCGGATTTCAGCGCCCTCATCGAGGGTGCAGATGACGTGATCCGGATTAAGGATTTCAACATCACCAACCGTCTGGATATCACCAGCCGTTACGACGCCTGGTCCTTCCTTGCGGACAACCATGCGCTTAGGTCCATCGCCTTCCATACGGATAGCGATTTCTTTAACATTCAGTACGATATCGGTTACGTCTTCACGCACGCCGTTGATCGACGAGAATTCATGCAGAACGCCGTCAATCTGAACAGCAGTCACCGCAGCACCGCGCAGCGAAGAAAGAAGAACGCGACGCAGCGCGTTACCCAATGTCAGACCGTAACCGCGTTCAAGCGGTTCAGCCACAACAGTGACCTTATTCTTCGAGCCCTGGGTAAGAAAATCAACCTTGTTAGGCTTGATCAGTTCCTGCCAGTTTTTCTGAATCATGTGCTTTCCTTTAATCTAGCTTTGCCACTATCCAATCGTGGCAACAGAGAGCGGAAACCACGAAAGACCTGAACATAAGTTCGGGCCCTTGCGGCGATGGACTGATTAGACGCGACGCTTCTTGCGTGGACGGCAACCATTGTGCGGGATCGGGGTCACATCACGGATCGAAGTGATTGTGAAACCGGCAGCCTGCAGAGCGCGAAGTGCGGATTCACGGCCGGAACCCGGACCGCAAACTTCAACTTCCAGCGAACGCATGCCGTGTTCCTGAGCCTTCTTGGCGCAATCTTCAGCAGCGATCTGAGCAGCAAAAGGAGTCGACTTACGCGAACCCTTGAAGCCCTGTGCACCGGCTGAAGACCAGGCAATCGCATTGCCCTGTGCGTCAGTGATAGTGATCAGTGTGTTGTTGAACGACGAATTAACGTGAGCAACACCCGAGGAAATATTTTTACGTTCGCGACGACGAACGCGACCGGCATCTTTAGCCATAACTAGTCCTTCCAATTGATCTCGACACCGCCGTAATACCAGCGGCTCCACCGACATATCTGGCCATCAGGCAAGACATGTCTGGATCTGTTTATTGGCACCTCTCGGAGCCAAATCTTTAAGACGCCCCGTAAACGGAGCATAATCTGCGTTTATCTCTGATCTACTCCATAAAGCTGAGGCAGAGACGAGCAAATACCGGAGCCGTTTTATAAAACAGCTCCGGTACCAGCAAATTACTTCTTCTTACCGGCGATTGCCTTTGCAGGACCCTTACGGGTACGAGCATTGGTGTGGGTACGCTGACCGCGAACCGGCAGGGAGCGACGATGACGCAGACCGCGGTAGCAGCCCAGATCCATCAGACGCTTGATGTTCATCGAAACTTCACGACGCAGATCACCTTCAACGCGGTAATCACGGTCAATGGTTTCACGGATCTGCAGAACTTCAGCATCTGTCAGCTGGTTTACACGGCGATCAAGCGCAATGCCGACCTTTTCCATGATTTCAGCAGCAAATTTGGGGCCGATACCGTGAATATACTGAAGTGCAATGATCGCACGCTTATTCGTTGGAATGTTTACGCCAGCAATACGTGCCATGCGCTTTCTCCTGTATGAACCGCAAGATAACAGCCGCATCGGCATGTTTTATAATCATACGGTAGTTTAAAATATTACAGCACCGGAAGCCGGTTCACGCCGTAATGAGCTCTACCGAACGCTATCCGCAAGTTGTTCTCGCAAAAATCTGCGAGTTAACGGCTAATAACACGTCCGAAATCCAAGAGATCCACCGGATTTTCAACAAAGCCGGATCTGTTCTCTATGCCTGCACCGAACCACCGGATACAGACAGCATAAAAACGAACGAAACCGGAAAACCGGTTGCGCCCATCTGAATTAAGCGAATTGTCGCTGTCTTTGACGGAATCGTGAGGAAAAGTCAACCTCTAAGAGAGAACAGGCGTAAATGCTTATCATTTCGTTAAAACCAAATTGCAAACACCTGCTTCTAAAAGTCAAAGCGCCGACCCGATATTATCAGATCAGCGCTTTGAATTTTTATAAAAGACCGGATCCGACGATCAGGCAGGAAGCAGAAGCTTTTCAATCTCTGCTGTAACATCAGCCATAGCGGCCATGCCGTCTACCAACTTCAGTTCACCGGTACCTGCATAATAATCAGACAAAGGTGCGGTTTTCTCACGATACTCAACCAGACGCTTGCGGAAAGCCTCAGGATTATCATCTGAACGGACAGTGCCGCCTGCAGCAATGGTTTCCGCAACGCGGTTTTCCATACGCTTGATCAGAGCGGTCTCATCGACCTTCAGTTCAATCACTGCATCCAGTTCAGCATGCTTTTCTTTCAGCATACCTGTCAGCGCCTGCGCCTGAGGCACTGTACGCGGATAACCGTCAAGGATAAATCCGCCTGCACAGTCCGGCTGATCGATGCGATCCGAAACAATCGCATTCACGATCTCGTCCGAAACCAACTGACCTGCATCCATAACTGCTTTGGCACGTTTACCGACTTCAGTCTGTGCGGCAACGGCCGCACGGAGCATGTCACCGGTTGAGAGCTGGGGAATGGCATATTTTTCTGTAAGAATTTTTGCCTGAGTTCCCTTGCCTGCACCCGGAGGTCCTAAAAGTATGAGTCTCATCTCGCCCGTCTTCCCCCACGAAGTTTGGATTTTTTAATCAGCCCCTCATATTGATGAGCAATGAGATGACCCTGAATCTGAGCAACTGTATCAAGTGTTACGTTGACAACAATAAGCAGGGACGTACCACCGAGATAGAAAGGTACACCGGCCGCTGAAATCAGGAACTCAGGTACAAGACAGACAATCACGATATAGATAGCGCCAACCACTGTAATGCGGGTCAGAACATAATCAATATATTCAGCAGTGCGTTCACCCGGACGGATACCCGGAATAAAGCCCGAATGTTTCTTCAGCTGGTCAGCAGTGTCCTTAGGATTAAAGACAATCGCTGTATAGAAGAAGCAGAAGAATGCCATCAGCGCCGCATAGAGGAACATATAGATCGGCTGACCGTGACCGAGAGCGGCCAGCAGCGTGCTTCCCCAGGCAGGCATGTTTTCTGTATTTGCAAAACCGGCAACAGTTGCAGGCAGCAAAAGCAGCGAAGATGCGAAGATCGGAGGAATAACACCGGCAGTATTCAGCTTCAGCGGCAGATGCGAGGTTTCGCCCTGCGCCATACGGTTACCCACCTGACGCTTCGGATACTGGATCAGCAAACGACGCTGTGCGCGTTCAACAAACACGATCACTGCGATCAGCGCAATTGCGAGAACAATCACACCAAGGATCAGCGCTGTTGACAAGGCACCTGTACGGCCGAGTTCGAGCGTACCGGAGATAGCCTGCGGAAGGTTTGCAACAATACCTGCGAAGATGATCAGGGAAATACCGTTACCGATACCACGCGCAGTGATCTGTTCGCCGAGCCACATCAGGAACATTGTACCGCCGACAAGCGTAATCACCGAAGTGATACGGAAGAATAGTCCCGGCTCAGACACAATACCGCTGCCGGATTCAAGCCCCACAGAGATTGCATAGGCCTGCACAAGCGCCAGAAGCACCGTACCGTAACGCGTATACTGGTTGATAACTTTACGTCCGGCTTCGCCCTCTTTCTTCAGTGCTTCAAGAGAAGGCACCACAGAGGTCATAAGCTGTACGATAATCGATGCCGAAATATACGGCATAATCCCGAGCGCAAAAATCGCCATACGGGCAACAGCACCGCCGGCGAACATATTGAACAGCCCCAGCACACCCTGGCTGTGCTGCTGGAACGACTGGGCCAGCGCGTCAGGATTAATGCCCGGCAAAGGAATATAGGTACCGAAACGATACACAAGCAGAGCCCCGAGCGTAAACCAGATACGCTTCTTGAGCTCAGTCGCCTTCGAGAAGGCTGAAAAATTCAAATTGGATGCAAGCTGTTCAGCAGCCGATGCCATGAGATTACTCCGGTCTGTCGTACGTCA
>NZ_ANNO01000245.1:0-14288 GCF_000409565.1 Pseudochrobactrum sp. AO18b | reverse complement strand
TCTTGAAGGTATTTCTGAGGCCTTATTCGGCAGAAGCAGCTTCAGGTAATTTTACCGAACCGCCTGCTTTTTCGATCTTTTCGATCGCAACCTTAGAAGCACCGGCAGCTTCTATCACCAGCTTAGCTGTGATTTCGCCATCGGAAACAACGCGGAAACCATCCAGAGCGCGACGGATGATACCGGCAGCGATCAGGACTTCAGAGGTAACGGATGCTTTTGCATCCAGCTTACCGGCATCCACAGCTTCCTGAATGCGACCAACCGACACAACATTGAACTTCTTAGCGAAGATGTTGGTGAAACCGCGCTTTGGCAAGCGACGGTAGATTGGCATCTGGCCGCCTTCAAAACCATTGATGGACACGCCTGAACGGGACTTCTGACCCTTCACACCGCGACCACCGGTCTTGCCGGAGCCGGAACCGATACCACGGCCAACGCGTTTGCGGGCCTTGGTTGCACCTGGGTTTTCACGCAGATCATTAAGTTTCATGATAATTCTCCTGCGCTTGATTAAGCTTCGTCCACAACGCGGACGAGGTGCGCAACCTTGGCAATCATACCACGAACGGAAGGTGTATCTTCCAGTGTGCTGCGGCGGCGCATTTTGTTAAGACCGAGACCAACGAGCGTAGCGCGCTGTTCTTTCGGACGACGAATTGGGCTACCAATCTGTTCAACGGTAACCGTTTTGCCTTTAGTCGAAGACATAACTTTGTTCCTTAAGTCCTTGCGGGGCTAACGCCCCTCACCCAATGGTTATTCTTCACCGGCAACTACGTCGTGACGACGAGCCTGCAGTGTGGAATACTTAATACCGCGCTGTGCAGCGATATCTTTCGGGTGCATCTGATGCTTCAGCGCATCAAAAGTTGCACGCACCATGTTGTATGGATTGGATGAGCCAAGCGACTTGGCTACAACGTCCTGAACGCCGAGGGTTTCGAAAACCGCACGCATTGGACCACCAGCGATGATACCTTTACCGGCAGGTGCCGAGCGAAGAAGAACCTTGCCGGCGCCATGACGACCCTGCACATCGTGGTGCAGTGTACGGCCTGAGCGCAGCGGAACAAAAATCATATCGCGCTTGGCAGCTTCAGTTGCCTTGCGGATTGCTTCAGGCACTTCGCGAGCCTTACCATGACCAAAGCCTACACGGCCCTTCTGATCACCAACAACGACCAGAGCAGCAAAGCCGAAACGACGGCCGCCTTTAACAACTTTGGCTACGCGGTTGATGTGTACCAGTTTATCGACGAATTCGCTGTCACGCTCTTCGCGGGCGCGATCTTCGCGATTACGTTCTTTCTGTGCCATTTCCTAATTCCTTTTTCTTTTCCGGAAGCACAAGTGAAACATTAACAAGCTATTAAACCCGAAAATGCACAAATTGACACCCGCAGTTCAGCTCTCTGATAAATCAGAAACCAAACCGGAAGTGTCATTACATCAGACCAGAACCGTAAACGGTTATGAAAATATGATGCGTAGTCAGCTTACAGCAATAAAAAGTGAGTCACTTAAGCCTCACGGCGCTGTAATACAGAAAAAATGTCGTCAAATGCAAGCACCTGACGACATTTTTTAATTTTATTAGAAGCTGAGACCAGCTTCGCGTGCTGCGTCTGCAAGAGCTTTCACACGGCCGTGGAAAATATATGCACCACGATCGAAGACAACTTCTGCTACACCGGCTTTAGCGGCGCGTTCTGCAACCAGCTTGCCAACTGCAGCGGCAGCTGCACTGTCTGCACCAGTCTTCAGGGACTTTTTAAGGTCACCGTCAAGGCTGGAAGCAGCAGCAACAGTGTGACCACGTACATCATCGATAATCTGTGCATAGATATTCTTAGATGTACGATGTACGCTCAAGCGCAGGCGGCCATTCGAAACAGCTTTGAGCTGACGACGAACGCGTGCAGCACGGCGCTGAATAGTTTGTTTAGGCGATGCCATAACACGTGTTCCTTATTTCTTCTTACCGGCCTTGCGGACGATAACTTCACCGGCATACTTAACGCCTTTACCTTTATAAGGTTCTGGCGAACGGTATTCGCGGATCTCGGCAGCAACCTGCCCGACAACCTGCTTGTCAATACCGGAGACAACGATTTCCGTTGGCTTAGGTGTTGCAACAGTGATGCCAGCTGGAACATCGTATACAACTTCATGGCTGAAACCCAGCGAAAGCTGAAGGTTTTTGCCCTGCATAGCAGCACGATAACCAACGCCGGAGATTTCAAGTTTCTTTTCGAAACCGTCTTTAACACCGACGAAGATGTTGCTGATCATGGTACGGGCCATGCCCCACTTAGCGCGGGCGTCTTTCGACTGGGACAGAGGAGTAACGCTTACTGCGCCCTCTTCCATCTTCACGCTTACTTCATCACTTACGACGAACTTCAGTTCGCCTTTCGTGCCTTTGGCAGTAACAGTCTGACCATCAACGCTGGCGGTCACGCCTGCCGGAACCGGCACGGGTTTTTTACCGATACGAGACATTGTTAACCCTGTCCGTTTCTATGTTCACCACTCAGCCACATCAGAAGATGCGGCAGAGCAGCTCACCACCAACGTTTTGCTCACGAGCCTGATGATCAGCCATTACACCCTTAGGGGTGGAAAGAATGCTGATACCAAGGCCGTTAGCGACCTGAGGAATCGACTTTACTGAAACGTAAACGCGACGGCCCGGCTTGGAAACGCGGGTCAGCTCACGGATTACTGGCATACCTTCGTAATATTTCAGTTCGATTTCGATTTCGGATTTACCGTTGTCAAAATCAGTCTGTGTATATCCGCGGATATAGCCTTCAGCCTGCAACACGTCCAATACTCGTGCACGCAGCTTGGAAGCCGGGGTTGTAAGCTTGGTCTTTTTACGACCGATAGCATTACGGATGCGGGTCAGCATATCGCCGATAGGATCTGACATAGTCATATTATAACTCTCCTTACCAGCTCGATTTCACGATGCCTGGCACCTGGCCGAGCGAACCCAGCTGGCGCAACGCAATACGCGACATCTTAAGCTTGCGGTAGAAACCGCGTGGACGTCCGGACACTTCGCAACGGTTGCGAATGCGAACCTTGGAGGAGTTACGTGGCATCTCAGCCAGCTGAATGGTAGCGCGGAAGCGCTCATCCAGAGGCAGGGACTGATCCATAACAATTGCCTTCAAACGTGCACGCTTTTCAGCATGACGCTTAACCAACTTTTCGCGGCGCTTGTTTTTTTCGACTGCGCTAGTCTTGGCCATTTTTGATTACCTCGCTACGCTTGCCGTTACTGGCGGAACGGGAAGTTGAAGGCGCGCAGAAGAGCGCGGGCTTCATCATCCGTTGGTGCAGTCGTGCAAACGATGATGTCCATGCCCCAGATCTGATCAACTTTATCGTAGTTGATTTCTGGAAACACGATGTGTTCCTTGATACCCATGGCGAAGTTGCCACGACCGTCAAAGCTTTTAGGATTCAGACCGCGGAAGTCGCGAACGCGTGGAAGCGCGATCGTGATCAGACGATCCAAAAATTCGTACATACGCTCACCACGCAGGGTGACTTTCGTACCGATCGGCATATCTTCACGGAGTTTGAAGGTAGCGATCGAGTTGCGTGCACGGGTGACAACGGCTTTCTGACCGGCGATCTGAGACAGATCTTCGGCAGCACGCGCAGGCTTTTTAGAGTCTGCAGTGGCTTCGCCAACACCCATATTGATTACAACTTTCGAAACGCGTGGAATCTGCATTTCGTTGCTGTATTTGAACTCTTCAAGCATAGCTTTACGGATTGTATCCTTATAAAGCGTCTTGAAGCGTGGTTCACTCTTTGCTTCAGCCATCGATCGACTCTCCGGAACGTTTTGCTACGCGTACCTTCTTGCCGTCTTTTTCGACGAAACCAACGCGAGTTGGCTTACCGTCTTTAGGATCAGCAATCGCCAGGTTTGACAGATGGATTGCGGCTTCTTTCGAAATAATGCCGGCTTCCTGAGTCTGTGTCTGACGCTGATGGCGCTTAACAATATTGATACCGCTTACGAAAGCCTGATCTTCTTTCGGCAAGACCTTGATCACTTCACCGGTACGGCCCTTGTCCTTACCGGCAAGCACAACAACGCGGTCGCCTTTGCGAATCTTTTGCATCGTCGAACTTCCCTTACAGAACTTCTGGAGCCAGCGAGATGATCTTCATGTGGCTCTTAGCGCGAAGTTCACGCGGAACCGGTCCGAAGATACGAGTGCCGATAGGCTCTTTCTTGTTGTCAATCAAAACAGCAGCATTGTTATCAAAACGGATAACGCTACCATCTGGGCGACGAATGTCTTTGGCTGTGCGAACCACAACCGCCTTCATTACGTCACCTTTTTTAACGCGGCCACGAGGAATCGCTTCCTTGATGGACACCACAATGATGTCACCAACGGAAGCGTATTTCCGTTTCGAGCCGCCCAGCACCTTGATGCACATGACACGACGTGCGCCGGAGTTATCCGCCACGTCGAGGTTTGTTTGCATCTGAATCATGACTGGCCGCCTTCTTATCTCTCAGCTGGTTAAGGGCTCCTGCCCTACCTAAGCTGCGTGTTTAATGTTAGCCCGTTGCTTAGTTCGCGAGAACTACCCAACGTTTGTCTTTCGAAATTGGAGCAGATTCCTGAATGGAGACCTGATCACCAACCTTGAACTGGTTGTTTTCGTCATGCGCTTTGTACTTCTTCGATTGACGAATAATCTTCTGAAGCAGTGGATGCGCGAAACGGCGCTCCACTTTAACAACGACAGTTTTGTCGTTCTTGTCGCTGACGACAACGCCCTGCAGAATGCGTTTAGGCATTATTTAAATTCCTTATGCCTTGCTTTCGGCCGCCTTCTGGCGGGCAATAGTCTTAATACGTGCGATGTCGCGGCGAACCTGCTTCACACGTGCGGTTTTTTCTAACTGACCAGTGGCTTTCTGAAAGCGCAGGTTAAACTGCTCTTTCTTCAATCCACCCAACTGTTCAGTCAGCTGGTCGAGGCTTTTCGCCCGGATGTCTGCGGCTTTCATAGCTGTCTCTCTTATTCAGCGATGCGTTGAATAAAACGCGTCTTGATCGGCAGCTTCGCAGCTCCGAGTCGGAGAGCTTCACGTGCCACATCTTCAGGTACGCCGTCAAGCTCAAACATAACACGACCTGGTGCTACGCGGCATGCCCAGTAATCAACTGAACCCTTACCTTTACCCATACGGACTTCGGTAGGCTTGGAAGTTACTGGCAGATCCGGGAAGATCCGGATCCATACACGACCGGCACGTTTCATGTGACGGGTAATAGCGCGGCGAGCGGCTTCGATCTGACGTGCGGTAACGCGTTCAGGTTCGACTGCCTTCAGACCGAAAGCACCGAAGTTCAGATCCGTACCGCCCTTGGATTCACCGTGAATACGGCCCTTGAACTGCTTACGGAACTTTGTGCGCTTAGGCTGCAACATTGTTCTCTACTCCAATATTCTAACCGAAAACGCTTAAAATTAAGCGTTTTCGCGGCGGCGGTTCGACTGCGGACCCTGAGCGTCGGCTTCAATCGCACGACGTTCGGAAGCCATTGGGTCATGCTCAAGGATTTCGCCTTTGAATACCCAAACTTTCACGCCGCAGATACCGTAAGCGGTCTGTGCTTCAGCTGTACCGTAGTCAATATCAGCGCGCAGAGTGTGAAGAGGAACGCGACCTTCACGGTACCATTCCATACGAGCAATTTCTGCACCGCCAAGACGACCCGAACAATTAATACGGATGCCTTCTGCGCCGAGACGCATTGCGGACTGAACAGCACGCTTCATAGCGCGACGGAATGCCACACGGCGTTCCAGCTGCTGAGTGATCGACTGAGCAATCAGGGTAGCGTCAACTTCTGGCTTGCGAACTTCAACAATGTTGAGAACCGCATCAGAGTTGGTCATATCGGAAAGCTTCTTACGGAGCTTTTCGATATCTGCACCCTTCTTACCGATAATGATGCCCGGACGAGCCGAGTGAATGGTCACACGGCACTTCTTGTGCGGACGTTCAATCACGATTTTGGAGATCGCAGCCTGCTTGAGTTCTTCAGTCAGGTATTTGCGGATCTTCAGATCTTCATGAAGGAGCTTACCGTATTCGCCGGTATTCGCGTACCAACGCGAATCCCAGGTACGGTTAATGCCCAGACGAAGACCGATCGGATTAATCTTCTGGCCCATTATGCGGCCTCCCCTTTTTCGGCGACTTCGCGGACAACGATGGTCAGGTGAGAGAACGGACGTTCAATCCGGCTCGCCTTACCACGGCCACGCACATGAAAGCGCTTCATGACGATCGACTTGCCAACAGAAGCTTCCGCGACGATCAAAGCATCAACATCGAGGTCGTGATTGTTTTCTGCGTTGGCGATTGCCGATTCAAGCGTCTTCTTAACTGTCTCTGCAATGCGCTTGCGCGAGAATGACAGATCAGCAAGTGCCGCGTTGACTTTCTTGCCGCGGATCAGAGCCGCGACAAGATTAAGTTTCTGCGGGCTAACGCGAATCGTGCGGGCGACGGCTTTCGCCTCGTTATCCTTAAGCTGGCGCGGAGCCTTGGCCTTGCCCATACTTACTTCCTCTTCGCTTTCTTGTCCGCACCGTGACCGTAATAGGTACGGGTTGGAGCGAATTCACCGAACTTGTGTCCGACCATTTCTTCGGAGATGGACACAGGAATGTGTTTATTACCGTTGTATACACCAAAGGTCAGGCCAACAAACTGCGGCAGGATCGTGGAGCGACGGCTCCAGATCTTGATGACCTCATTACGACCGCCGGAGCGTACCTTCTCAGCCTTCTTGAGAAGATAGCCGTCAATAAACGGTCCTTTCCAAACTGAACGAGCCACTTTAGACTACCTCTCTTATTTCTTACGCTGATGACGCGAACGCATGATGAATTTGTCCGTCGCCTTGTTCGAGCGTGTCTTCTTGCCCTTCGTAGGTTTGCCCCACGGAGTAACAGGATGACGACCACCCGAGGTACGACCTTCACCACCACCGTGTGGGTGATCAACCGGGTTCATGGCAACGCCGCGTACGTGTGGACGCTTACCGCGCCATACGGAACGACCGGCTTTACCGTCGTTGGTGTTGCCGTGATCCGGATTGGATACAGCGCCAACAGTTGCGAGACAACCGGAATGTACCAGACGCTGTTCACCGGAGTTCAGGCGAAGGATCGCCATGCCCTGGTCACGGCCAACGAGCTGTGCATAGGTACCGGCCGAGCGAGCGATCTGACCGCCCTTGCCTGGCTTCATTTCCACGTTGTGGATGATGGTACCAACCGGCATCGCACCGAGTGGCATCGCGTTACCTGGCTTAACGTCAACCTGTGCGCCGGAGATAACCTTGTCGCCAACAGCAAGACGCTGTGGTGCCAGGATGTAGCTCAGCTCACCGTCTTCGTAGCGGATCAGCGCGATGAATGCGGTACGGTTTGGATCGTATTCCAGACGCTCAACAGTAGCGGACACATCGTGTTTCGTACGCTTGAAATCAATAAAGCGATACGTACGCTTGTGACCACCGCCCTGATAGCGAACAGTGATACGACCGGTGTTGTTACGACCGCCCTTTTTAGTCAAACCTTCGGTCAATGCTTTGACCGGCTTGCCTTTGAAGAGCTCCGAACGATCCACAATGACCAGCTGACGCTGGCCAGGAGTGATCGGGTTAAAGTGCTTGAGTGCCATTGTCTTTACTCCACGGCCTCTCAGAGACCAGTCGAAACGTCGATGCTCTGGCCTTCAGCCAAAGTTACGATCGCTTTCTTGACATCGCTCTGGCGCCCAACAATACCGCGGAAACGCTTCACTTTGCCTTTACGCACAGTGGTGTTCACAGCTGTAACTTTCACGCCGAAAAGCGCTTCTACTGCAGCTTTGATCTCTGGTTTCGTGGCCTTGCGGGCTACGTTAAAGACGATCTGGTTAAATTCGGAAACCATGGTCGACTTTTCGGTAATGACCGGGCTAACGATCACATCATAGTGACGAAGATCTGTCATTTGAAACGCTCCTCGAGGGCTTCGACAGCTGCCTTGGAAAGGACGAGCTTGCCACGGCGAAGAATGTCGTAAACGTTGATGCCCTGTACCGGCAGCACATCAATATTCGGGATATTGGATGCAGCCAGCTTGAAGTTGGCGTCGATTTCCGAACCACCGATCAGCAGTGCGTTTTCCAGACCGAGATTAGCAAACTGGCTTACCAGCAGCTTGGTCTTGGCTTCTGCAGCTGCCAGATCATCAATGATGATCAGATCAGAGGCTTTAACCTTAGCCGAAAGGGCGTGACGCAGAGCCAGAGCACGAACCTTCTTAGGAAGATCATGTGCATGGCTGCGGGCTACAGGGCCATGAGCCTTACCACCGCCACGGAACTGTGGTGCACGAGCGGAATGGTGACGGGCGCGGCCGGTACCCTTCTGCTTGTACATTTTTGCACCGGTACGTGCAACTTCACCACGGGTCAGAGTCTGGTGGGTACCCTGCTGACGGCGAGCGAGCTGCCAAAGGACAACGCGCTGAAGGATGTCATCGCGCGGCTCAAGACCGAAGATTTCTTCGGACAGCTGCACTTTACCGGCATCCTTGCCTTCAAGTGTTGTAATTGTGAGATCCATTATTCGGCTCCCTCAGTCGCTGCAGGTTCTGCAACCGCAGCAGCTTCACCTTTAGCTTGGCGCAGGCCAGCTGGCTTAGGAGCATTTTCTGGCAGCGATACTTTTACAGCATCACGAACATAGATCCATGCACCCTTGGAACCAGGAACAGCACCGCGAACAAGGATCAGGCCGCGATCGAGGTCGGTAGAAACGACTTCGATATTCTGCGTGGTTACACGGGTCTGACCCATGTGACCGGCCATTTTCTTGCCTTTAAATACTTTACCTGGATCCTGACGCTGACCGGTCGAACCATGGGCACGGTGGGATACCGAGTTACCATGAGTTGCGCGGCCGCCGCCGAAGTTGTGACGCTTCATAACACCGGCAAAACCTTTACCGATTGTTGTACCTGTAACGTCAACTTTCTGACCGGCTACAAAATGCTCAGCAGTGATTTCTGCGCCTACATCCAGAAGATTGTCTTCTGAAACGCGGAATTCAGCTACTTTCGCTTTCGGTTCAACTTCAGCCTTCGCGAAGTGACCGCGCAGAGCCTTGGTCGTGTTCTTCACCTTGGCCAATCCTACGCCAAGCTGTACGGCTGTGTAGCCGTTTTTTTCTACTGTGCGCTGAGCTACAACGTGGCAGTTCTCCATGCGGAGTACTGTCACCGGTACATGCTCGCCAGCGTCTGTATAAACGCGGGTCATGCCCAGCTTTTGTGCAATAACACCTGAACGCATCGGTTCGTTCCTTCCGTCCTCAAGCCTTACAGCTTGATCTCGACATCAACACCAGCCGACAGATCCAGCTTCATCAGCGCATCTACAGTCTGTGGGGTTGGGTCAACGATATCGAGAAGACGCTTATGAGTGCGCATCTCGAACTGCTCGCGGCTCTTCTTATCGATGTGCGGCGACCGGTTAACTGTGAACTTTTCGATCCGTGTTGGCAGAGGGATCGGTCCGCGCACATTGGCACCGGTACGCTTGGCAGTCGACACGATTTCGCGGGTCGAAGCGTCAAGGATCCGATGGTCAAACGCCTTAAGGCGAATGCGGATATTTTGACCGTTCATTTGATTTGTTCCTTATTACGCGGGACGTTTGGCTTTGAAGATGATTTTAAACCACCAAACCAAACGCCCTGCACAAATCTATTATTCGATGATCGAAGCGACGATACCTGCACCAACGGTGCGGCCACCTTCACGGATCGCGAAACGGAGTTTTTCTTCCATAGCGATTGGCACGATCAGCGCAACATCAACAGTTACGTTGTCGCCCGGCATAACCATTTCCACACCTTCTGGCAAGGTCACAATACCGGTTACGTCAGTTGTACGGAAGTAGAACTGCGGACGGTAGTTTGTGAAGAATGGTGTATGACGGCCACCTTCGTCTTTGGTCAGAATATAAGCTTCTGCCTTGAACTTGGTGTGTGGCTTAACCGAACCTGGCTTGCAGAGAACCTGACCACGTTCAACGTCATCACGACCTACACCGCGAACCAGTGCACCGATGTTGTCGCCGGCCTGGCCCTGATCGAGCAGCTTGCGGAACATTTCAACGCCGGTAACAGTTGTCTTGCCGGTAGCTTTAATACCAACGATTTCAACTTCTTCACCAACTTTAACGATACCGCGCTCTACACGACCGGTAACAACTGTACCGCGGCCGGAGATCGAGAATACGTCTTCGATTGGCATCAGGAACGGCTGGTCAACAGGACGTTCTGGAGTTGGGATGTAAGCATCAACAGCGGCCATCAGTTCACGAACTGCATCTTCACCGATTGTCTTGTTGCTGTCTTCCAGAGCTGCCAGAGCTGAACCCTTAACAACTGGAATATCATCGCCTGGGAAGTCGTATTTCGACAGAAGTTCACGAACTTCCATTTCTACGAGTTCGAGCAGCTCAGCATCGTCAACCTGATCAACTTTGTTCAGGAACACAACGATTGCAGGCACACCAACCTGACGAGCGAGCAGGATGTGCTCACGGGTCTGTGGCATCGGGCCGTCAGCAGCGTTAACAACCAGGATCGCGCCGTCCATCTGCGCAGCACCGGTGATCATGTTCTTAACATAGTCAGCGTGGCCTGGGCAGTCTACGTGTGCGTAGTGGCGGTTTTCTGTTTCATATTCAACGTGCGAGGTCGAAATGGTGATACCGCGGGCTTTTTCTTCCGGTGCGTTATCGATCTGGTCGTAAGCGCGGAAGTCACCAAAGAATTTGGTGATTGCAGCTGTCAACGAGGTCTTACCATGGTCAACGTGACCGATTGTGCCGATATTGACGTGCGGTTTGGTACGTTCAAATTTGCTCTTTGCCATCGCTGTCGCTCTCTTTCACCACAACGCTTAATTTAATGCGCTGCAACAATTTTAATTGCCATATAACTTACCCTACGACCTGACAGTCAAGGATATTATATAGTAGAACTAAAGCCCCGCCCCGCTACCGGATCGGAACTCTATCAACTCGCTTCCGGCTTAAGCTTTATTCAAAGCCCGCCAAGTTACTCACGCCAAACCGCCCTGAAATAAATCTGGAGCGGGTAGCGGGAATCGAACCCGCGTATTCAGCTTGGAAGGCTGCTGCTCTACCATTGAGCTATACCCGCGCACTCTAAACTCCTGCTCTGGCAGTGGTGGAGGAGGTTGGTTTCGAACCAACGTAGGCTAAGCCAGCGGATTTACAGTCCGCCCCCTTTAACCACTCGGGCACTCCTCCAGAAACTCACTGCAAGCAGAGTTGAGCGACTAGGCATTCCGTTCACTGTGACCCCGTAGCGCTTGGCTCGTTTGTCGCTGTGAACGAGGCGGGTTATGCCGATAACACCCTGATAAGTCAACAGCTCTTTTTGAAAAAAATGCACAAAATTTTCACAGGCTTATCAATCATCCACAATATAGGGCTTTTCAGGGGTAGTTTTTTCGCATCATGAAACTTTCCTGCCTGTGAATAAGGAAAGATGCTACCTTGAAGACAGGAAAATCGGTATAGAGCGCTCATGAAAGATAAAAAATCGTCACCGGACTCATCCGGCTCCTCCTCCGGCACACCAAAAGATTCGCATTATGCGCGTCTGCGGCGCCAGTTTCGTGATCAAAAATCCGGCGGCAGCGAACAAAATTCGCAAAATAACCGGTTCCCTAAGCGTAAACCTGTAAAAGGCACGCCTGCGGGCGACGGAATCACCCGTCTTTATGGCCTGCATACGGTAAAAGCCGCGCTGGAAAATCCGCGTCGCAAAATTTTCCGTATGATGGTCACTAAAAACGCCCTCGCCCGTCTGGAGCTGGATGAAGCAACAATCGCCCGTCTCGCTCCTGAAATGGTTGAGCCGCGCGATATTGATGCGCTGACCGGCTCCGATGCTGTTCATCAGGGTGTTCTTATTGAAACTGCAGCGCTTAAACCGCGTAAATTGCAGGATCTGAAAGAAGGCAGCCTGCTTTTGATTCTGGATCAGGTTACTGATCCGCACAATGTCGGCGCTATTTTGCGCTCGGCTGTGGCTTTCGGTGCGGATGCTTTGATTACAACATCCCGTCACAGCCCGCAGGAATCAGGCGTTCTGGCCAAATCAGCATCCGGCGCCCTGGAAATAATCGACCAGATCGAAGTGCGCAATCTTGCTGAAGCGATTCAGGAGCTGCATGAGCTGGGTTACATGACTATCGGCCTTGATTCTGAAGGCCCTCAGGAAATGGAACACACGCTCAAGGGCGACAAGATTGCTCTCGTGCTTGGTGCGGAAGGTAAAGGTCTTCGCCAGAAAACCCGCGAAACAGTTACCGCATTGGCACGGCTTGATATGCCGGGCGCAATTAAATCGCTCAATGTCTCGAACGCCGCTGCAATTTCACTTTATGCTGCCCAGCGTTTCCTGAGCAAATAACAAGTTTAAACAACAAAGCCCTGTATCGGGGATTCGCTGAGTGTCACTTTTGACCGTGACATTCTCCTGAATCACTCAATGCAGGGCTTTTCTAGAGCGTGTCGCGATTAATAGCATTTATGGCACTCGCTCTAGATTCTTTTAATTGTCGCATGTTCGCGAACGCTAAATGAGGCCATTTAGCTGCGACATGCTTTAGTAAAATTCGGCACTCAGGCAGTGGCGATATATTGAATCATCTCGGCCGTTTCCTGTTCGGCCTGTTCAATACGACGCTTCACAACGTCACCGATCGAAATAATACCGACAAGATCACCGGCTTCATTCACCACCGGCACATGGCGGAAACGATGCCGTGTCATCATTTCCATGACATAATGAACATTGTCCTGCGGGCTGCAATGCAGCACTTTTGTCGTCATTGCTTTTGAAACCGGCAGCTGCAAGGCCTGTATTCCGTGATTAGCGCAGGCGCGCACAATATCCCGCTCGGAAAGAATCCCTGTATATCGGCCCTTGCCGTCATCAACCAGCAAAGCACCGATCCGGTGCTCTGAGAGTTGTTTTGCTGCTGTTTCCAGATTCGCATCTGACCTGACAGTGAAAACATCACTGCCCTTCTGCTCCAGAATTGCGCGTACAGTCATTATTTCCTCCCGATAATGAAACACATCACATTTTCCTCCTGAAAACAGAGAGGATTATGGCATCAGGCGGCTGACCGGCACACAAAATACTGCATAATGTTACAAGAACGGAAGAGCAGCATGCGTACTGGTGACCGTTGATTCAGTCTAACACAGAATCGCGGAAGGCGATAAAACAAAGCAGTTTCAGGAGCGCCCGCGCAGCAACAAAGCTATGCCGAAGAATCCTGCAACAAAACCGCCGATATGTGCCTCCCACGCAATGCCTGACAATTCGCCGGCAGGCGTTGCATAGAGTCCTGTAATCACATTGATGAGCAGCCAGAAACCGACAAATGTCAGAACAGTGCGGTTTTGCAAGGTTTCAGCCACCGACAATAGCGGCCCGCCGAAAGCAGGTACCTGCCGCCCCGTCCCTGTATAATAAGTAACACGGCGGAAACCAAAACGCGCCGCAGCCCCCATCATGCCGGATATCGCACCGGAAGCACCGACGAGCGGAATATTGCTGTCCGGATAAAGCGCATAATGGGTGAATGCCGCCAGAATGGATGTAAGTATCCAGAACAGCAGAAATTTACGCGTCCCGATACGACCGGCCAATGGCGAACCAAAAGCGGCAAACCACACGCTGTTCACCGCCAGATGAGCAAATCCGCCATGCATGAAGGAATAGCTGATCGCAGTGAACCATGCTGTAATATCGGTAAAGCCGCCCCACGCACTGAAGCGCTGCGGGATAAAAGCAAAATTCAGCAGGAACCAGATATATTGCGGATCGCTCAGCAGATAGAACTGCACAATATATACAGCGGCACAGAGAACGATTAATGCCACAACAACCGGCGGCATATTAAAGACCGGCTGAGAACCGCCTTGTCCGCGGTTATCCTCTGTCCGGGTTTCGTTGACCGGCTGCTGCATATTATCCTCATTATGATTTACACTTTTATCGGCAGAGTGCTGTCGGAACACAATGCGACAAGGTCTGTCTGCGGAATTTATCGCTCAAACAGGAACATAGAGCACTTCCGGTAAAAGTGGAAAGCGGTTTTGTCGCGGCATT
>NZ_ANNO01000244.1:0-6351 GCF_000409565.1 Pseudochrobactrum sp. AO18b | reverse complement strand
GGGCGGCGAACGGACAATATCGTCCGGACATAAATTCTGGAGTTCAAGCATAAGATGCAATTGGCAGCTTCCCAATAAAACGCCTGCAACTTTTGCGTAAAAGTATCTAAACATACTTAATTGATTAATGCAATCGAAGCAAAGCGTTAACCATAAATTTTATTGTTCGTGGATGTTCGGTGCTCAATCATGGCTTGTTTACGTTCCTGTGCGCATATTATCGCCATCAAACATATTCAAAAACCCGTCAATCTCAGCTCCAGCTGGGAATTTTTATCGGGCTTTGAAAATTAAAATATGTTTCGCGAAAGCAGTGTTTCAATCTGAAAGACATGCGCGCTCAACATGTTACACACAGCCGGTATTCCGCTGCAAAAGCAGAAATATCCGGTCGCAGGAAGATACGAGGACAGCGCCATATCATGAAACATGATTGGACGGCAGATCTGCTCACATATTGGGACAGGTTGCGCGGAACCCGCGCAGCGCCGGATCGCCGTGACATCAGCCCGCGTGCGCTGGGTGGCAAGCTACCGAATATCTTCATTCTGCGCAGTGACGCTGATACCAACGGCGCAGCAGAGCAGCCTGAGACCGCAGATATTCCGCAGGCAAAGCAATGGCAGTTCCGGCTGGCCGGTACCCGCCTCTGCACAATTTATGGCAGAGAATTGCGCAATACCCGCTTTTTATCTCTCTGGCATGATGATGTCCGTTCATGGCTTGCTGAACAGCTGCATCTCTCCGGTCTGGATTACCGCCCGCTGCGGCTGGAACATACCGGCCAGACGCTGAACGAAAAAAACTGCCATTTCGAAACATTATTATTACCGCTGCATGAGGCAGACGGTTCCCTTGCATGGATCGGCAGCATGGTTGCGCTGGATCAGCCGCTCTGGCTTGGCAGTGAACCGCTCATCAGTAACCGCATGGGTCTCTCGGACAATAATGCTGCGCTACCGGTTCAGGATGACAATCTGAATGCGGCGAAAGGGATGAAGTCTGTTCTTCAGGTCTTGCTCGATCGCCATCACGAACTTCTGCCGAATGCGGATAATATGCCGATTGCGAAAACCGCAGCAGCGGGCACTGCCCCTCTTCTTGATGAAAGCATCAGAATTGACGGTATAGGTGTAGCAGATACGGCTTTTGCCAGAGCCTTACTTCCCCAGATCGAAGCTTTGATGCCGGCTGCGCGGGCAACGGAACAAATTGTTCCGCATTCTGCCCGCCCCGCACCGGCAATAACCGGCGCACCTGCTCCTCTGACGGTTGCTGATCTCATTAAAAGTATTCATACAGCGGCACCGGAAACCGAATCTGCCTACCAGGCACCCAAGGCAGCACATCTCAAGCTGATAACCGGCGGCAAAGACAAATCCTGATTTGTGACATCAGTATAACCGGCAGTACTGATGTAAAATTTGTTATCCCCATAGAATGGTGAAGTAAAAACGCTACAAAATTAAGCTTTTAGTAGCGTACTGTTAAATTTTATCGTATCGTATTATCGCCGGTGAAGGGGAAACACCGGCTTTCATATTTTTAGAATCGCTCAAAGGCACCTTTGAATCATATGTCGGCAGAAACACCTCCATCTTCGCACGCCTCATTCACATCGCCTGCAAAGACTGCGGAGCAACCGGATTCTGCCGTAAGACTGACCCTGAAATCACCTCTGGACGGCCGCTTCATGCGCGCTGACGGCAGTGAATATGCCTGCAAATTATGGCGTATCTCCACCAATAATGCCGACCTCACTCTGAACGATGACGAGATCATCATCCGTGCGGATGATCATATTATTGCTTATGTGGATAATATCGGACGGCTCGAAGGCACTGTCATCAGTGTTCAGCGGGATGATTTCACGCTGCAGCTGATCCAGACTGTGCATCAGAAAAATAAACTGGCTGCAAAAATCAACTGGCTGAGCAAAAACACCAGCCAGCAGTCAGAGCAAAGACGTCATGCCCGTCATACACCTGCGCGTACCGAAGCGATCCTGATCCTTGATGACGGTTCGGAACATGCCTGTAAAATTCTTGATCTGTCACTGTCCGGCGCAGCCGTCGCCACCAATCTGCGACCACCATTGCGCAGCATTGTAACACTTGGCAACAGTCAGGCGAAAGTCATGCGCCATTTTGAAGATGGCATCGGCATTGAGTTTCTGGTTCTGCAAACCGATCTGCCAAAAGACTAAAGCATCCCGCATTTAATCCTGCCCTATTATATTCATCCGGACATCGGGTGAATGCAGTGGCGCGCGCAAATTTCATCGACCGGCTCGCGTAAACGATCCGGCACTAAAGCCCCCTTTTCCCTGTATTTATGATTCTGAGTGATCTTTGATACCGCGCATAAAGGGCGAGGCATCACCATTTTCAGGGCAAGCCTGTGTAAAAAGCCACGCATTCATATTTTATAGTTATCAAACGCTGAAATTCATTTTTACAAATTCGTAAAAGCACAAAACGGCTAGGTAAATATAAGCTTATCGCACACGGCACGTCTTACACCGCATATTAACCAGAGGCTGTGGACATCCGGCGGATTTCAACCCGCTGTTAACTGCACAACGCTCTGTTAACCTCAAGCTTTCACACAACCGAAACCTGCGTGAATTTTGCGTATAGTAAGTCCTAATTTTCGTTAAAACACTGATTTTACAGGCAGTTAAGGTTTACGAATTTTCACTTCTGCGTTTACTTTGTCTTATTCATATCCCTTTGGATAGTGTCAATGTCTCGCTGCCATGGTGCTCTCAACAAGGAGCGTCACAATGTATAAAAAGACAGCACATAAAAAGAGTGCCCGCAGCACAACAGCAAAGAATAAGCTGGCTGCCGCAACTCTGCTGCTTACAATGACAGTTTTAGGAACAGTGTTCGGCGGCGCGACGACAAGTCAGGCTGCTCAGCCATGGATGCAGACGGAAGGCCGCACAACCCAGCCGGTCGGTCATTATGACTTCTGCAAACAGTATAAAAAAGAATGCAGCCAAACCAGCCGCTCAGAAGCCCCGCTGCAGCTCACACAGGCTCTGTGGAACAAGATCGTTCAGGTCAATGCACAGGTAAACACTGCAATTCTGCCACGCACCGATATGGAAATCTGGGGCAAGGAAGAAGTCTGGTCTTACCCGACACAATATGGCGACTGTGAAGACTATGTGCTTCTCAAGCGCCGCATGCTGATTAATGCCGGTTTTCCGGTGAATACATTGCTGATTACTGTTGTCCGTCAGAGCAATGGCGAAGGCCATGCCGTTCTGACAGTGCGCACAGACCGCGGTGATTTCATTCTGGATAATCTTGAAGACAGCGTCAAAAACTGGAGCCAGACGGACTACACCTATCTCAAGCGTCAGTCCGCCCGTCACAGCGGTCAGTGGGTCGATATCCGCCACGCACCGGAAATGCTGATGAGCGGTATTGCAACATCAGCGCTGGGAAATTAGAGCGCCGTGCGCCCTCTTGAGCGTACAAAACTCACTCTAACACTTTATATTTACAGCATAATTTTACCTTAAACTGATTCAAGCTTAAGAAATTATGCTGTAGAGCAATTAAGGCGCGATTTCCAGACCGCGCTGATAACGCTTGCCATTGGCAACGTAATTTTGCGCGGAATCACGCAGTTTCTCAATTTGCTCTGCCGTCAGTTCCCGCAATACCCGCGCCGGTGAGCCGACAATCAGCGAATTATCCGGAAACTCTTTTCCCTCGGTGACCAGAGCACCGGCGCCGACCAGTGAATTTTTGCCGATTTTTGCACCATTAAGAATGATTGCGCCGATTCCGACCAGACTGTTTTCGCCAATCGTGCAGCCATGCAGCATTGCCCGATGGCCGATTGTGCAGCCCTCACCAATGGTCAGCGGAAAACCGATATCGGTGTGCAAAACACAATGTTCCTGCACATTCGTATCCTTACCGATATGAATCAGCTCATTATCGCCACGGGCGACAACGCCGAACCAGATCCCCGCATTTTCACCGACACGCACTTTGCCGATCAGCGTCGCATCCGGTGCCAGCCAGTTACTGGCACGATGGTCGAATTGTGGATTATGGCCGTCCAACACATAAACCGGCATGGTGGTATCTCCGTTTTCTCAAGCTCAAATCACCACAACGCATCCGGCTCCGCATGGGTTGTGACCTCTTTCAGACGGCGCATCGTGGCCTCTGTTACGCCGTCAGGCAAGTCACTGAGCGGAAAAAATCCGGCCTCGGCAATTTCCCAATCGGGTGAGCGCGTTCCGCTCTGTTTAAAAGACCGGCATATATACAGCGCCACATGATCGCGATTGGAAGCTTTGGTATTTTTATACAGAGCGAAAAGTTCCGGCGTAGCAGTCAGCTCAATACAAGCCTCTTCACGCAGCTCTTTAATCAGAGCCTGCCTGAATGTTTCGCCGCGTTCCACACCGCCACCCGGCAAATGCCAGCCTTTGACATAGGTATGACGCACCAGAAACACACTCTTCCCCTCATCCCCGAGCACGACAGCCCTCACCCCCAGCGTCATAGGACGGCGGAACAAAAAATACGTATGAAAGAACCAGCTTTTAAAATTCATAAATCGGCTTTTCTGCAATGGTCAGAGATACTAAATATAAAGGGTACGGCTTACGATCCAGTCAATTGACAAAACTATTAGCCCGCATGCGTTTTTACACGCCAAACTCTTATATGTATGTTTTTCATTGACTATGCGCAGTTGAAAGCTAAATCTTCGCCAATGTTCAGACTTGCCCATATTTCAGACATTCATCTGTCGCCGCTGCCGCAGGTTCGCTTGCGCGAATTGGCCTCCAAACGCATCACCGGCTATATTAACTGGAAGCGTCACCGCAAAGGCGCCATGCATGACTGGGTGCTGGAAGGGCTGATTAAAGATCTGCAAAGCCACAAGCCGGATCATATTGCCGTCACCGGTGATCTGGTAAATCTCGCGCTTAATCTTGAAATTGATAATGGCTTTGAATGGCTTAAACAGCTAGGGTCACAGGAAGACGTTTCTTTCGTGCCGGGCAATCACGATGCCTATGTTCCGGGTGCGCTGGATAAATCCTGCTGCAAATGGGAACCGTGGATGCGCGGCGATGGCATCGACAATCGTGAAAAACGTCCGCAATTTCCCTATTTACGTGTGCGTGACGGCGTGGCGATCATTGGCGTCAGCTCGGCGCGTGCAACCGGTCCGTTCATGGCCAGCGGTGATTTTTTGCCTGCACAGGCCGCGCGGCTGAAAAAAATGCTGATTGAAACCGGCGAGCAAGGTCTGTGCCGCGTTATCTTGATTCATCACCCGCCGATCCGCAATGCAACACCCGCTTATAAGCGGCTGTTCGGCATTGGCCGTTTTCAGAAAGTGATCCGTGAAGCCGGTGCCGAACTGGTGCTGCACGGCCATACGCATCTGGCAACCTATAATGAAATTGCGTCTCCAAATGGCGCAGTTCCGGTGATCTGCGTGCCATCGGCCAGTCAGGCGCCCTATCCGATCGGTCATGAAGGCCGGAAACCACCGGCGCGCTATAATCTGTTTTCTATTGAAGCACTTGATCAGCCGCAAAGCTGGCAATGTCACTGGCAGCAATATGGTTTTACCGGTGAAAATACTGACGTACAGCTGATCGGCGAACGCACATTAATGCTTGGCAAAGCTGCACCGCACATCAGCGCGGCAACAATTCCGGCAGCATCGGCAGAGTGATGCCATAATAATGCAGCGCTAAAATCAGCACCAGACAGCCGAGCAAAGCACCGCCTGCAAACCATAATAGTTTATTCAGCGCTGAATTTTCCGAAATTTCTGCGCTGCTACTCTGTTCTGTGGAATTTTCAGCGACAGCGGCCTGCTGCGCTGCAACAGGGACATCAAAAGTCCAGTCATCCATCAGCCGCTCGCGCTCAAGAATCCGCGAGGCAATATAGCGCGTCACAGCTTCTGAAATGACCTTAATGTCTTTATTATCAGCCAGAATAATCCGCCCCAGACGGGTATCACGGACAAAACGATAGCTGCGCCGGTCGCGGGCAATCATCACAAAGGCGCTGGCATCCAGCCACAAACGCGGTTGCATGCCTTTATTCAGGCAGAAATCCCACTGCTCATCCGCTGCCGGCACCGCATCAAAAACCGGCTGCAAATCCTGCAACAGCAATTCCAGACGGGCAATATCCGTCTCTCTGATATCGGTAATACTGTCGAGTCGGTCGGCCTGTGCAGTTTTCGCCTGCCGGATTGCAGCTTTCAGCCGTTCTTCGCCGGATAAATGTGCTTCCGGCACAGATGCAGGCGGATATATCGTGAAATCATCTTCGCTTTTATTCATAC
>NZ_ANNO01000243.1:0-1887 GCF_000409565.1 Pseudochrobactrum sp. AO18b | reverse complement strand
TATAGTTTCAGGCCTTTTTAGTATCACTCAGAGTGATCTTATTTAATCAGACGGTTTGCGGCGGAAACAATCGCAGCAAGCGATGACGTCACAATATTATGGTTCACACCAACACCAAACACAGAACCCTGCGGATGTGACAGTTCCACATAGCTGATCGCAGAAGCATCAGAACCGCGCTGAAGCGAATGTTCCGAATAATCGGCCACGGAAATATCAATGCTGATATGTTTTGACAGGGCATCAATAAAGCCATCCACAGGGCCGGTGCCGCGCCCTTCAATGGTCTTGGTCACACCATTATCAATGATCTCGGCCTGCATAATACGGACAGACTTATTGTCCGGATCCGCAAAAGTGTGGTGGTCAACAAATTCCAGACGCGAACCTGGCTGGCTCACATAGGCTTTCTTGAACTCTTCATAAATGCGCGGTGCCTGCAGCTCTTTTCCTTCATCATCCGTAATCTGCTGAATGATTTCGCGGAATTCTACCTGCATTTTGCGCGGAATATTCAGACCGTAATCCTGCTGCAGAATATAAGCGATACCGCCTTTACCTGACTGGGAGTTAATACGGATGATCGCTTCATAGGAACGGCCGACATCCTGCGGATCAATCGGCAGATAAGGTACTTCCCAGACCGGCGTGTTCGCACCTTTCTTGGCTTTCATGCCCTTATTGATCGCATCCTGATGCGAACCGGAAAACGCAGTATAAACCAGCTCACCGACATAAGGATGACGCTCAGGAATAACCAGCTGGTTGGAATATTCGTACACTTCCTTCATGCGGTTGATGTCCGAGCAATCCAGTTCAGGATCAATGCCCTGCGTGAACATGTTCAGCGCCAGTGTCACCACATCCACGTTACCGGTGCGTTCACCGTTACCGAACAATGTGCCTTCCACGCGGTCAGCACCGGCCATCAGGCCCAGTTCGGTTGCCGCAATACCTGTACCGCGATCATTATGCGGATGCAGAGAGATAATCAGGTTTTCACGATTATCCAGATTACGGCACATCCATTCGATCTGATCGGCATAGACATTCGGCGTGTTCATTTCCACCGTGGACGGCAGATTGAGGATCAGCTTGTTTTCCGCTGTCGGCTTAACGATTTCCGTCACCGCATTACAGATTTCCAAAGCCACTTCCAGCTCGGTGCCGGTAAAGCTTTCCGGTGAATATTGGAAACGATAGCCGCCGCCGGCTTTCGCAGCCATATCCATAATCATCTTGGCGGCATCAGTAGCAATCTGCTTGATACCGGCAACATCCTTGCCGAACACAACGCGGCGCTGCAACTCACTGGTGGAATTGTAGAAATGGATAATCGGGGTCTTAGCGCCTTCCAGCGCTTCAAATGTGCGGGTAATCAATTCCGGACGGCATTGCACCAGCACCTGCAAATCCACATCATCCGGCACATTGCCTTCTTCAATCGCCCAGCGACAGAAGTCAAAATCAGTCTGGGAAGCGGACGGAAAGCCGATTTCAATCTCCGGAAAGCCCATATCCATCAGCAACTGGAACATACGTGCCTTGCGGTCATGACCCATCGGGTCAATCAGCGCCTGATTGCCATCACGCAGATCAACCGAACACCAGATCGGTGCCTTTTCGATCATTTTTGAAGGCCACTGGCGATCCTGCAAAACAGTGGTTCTGAACGGCGTGTATTTTTCAGCCGCAATCGGCATGCCTTTGCGAGGGGATTTGGAAGCGGAAATAATATTGGTCATTTTAAAGTCTCATCAGCCACAGCAACTGCAATATACAGCCGCCTTAAACACGCCCTGTCTGCTCAATTATAGAATGAAGATGCAGAAAAATCGGGCACAATCGAAACGGATTCTTTGACCGGAGCATGAGTCTGACGGCTCT
>NZ_ANNO01000242.1:0-21194 GCF_000409565.1 Pseudochrobactrum sp. AO18b | reverse complement strand
GCCCGGCGATCGCCGCTAAGGCCGAGTAGAAGTAGAAGCGAGAGTGGACGCGCGCAAGACTCAGCGGCTGCAAAGCCCTGATCTGCTCCGAAGCTCACAAAAGAGCTGGTATGATGATGCGCGTTGTTCATGGGACAAATGCTATACGCCTTGATAACAAGTTGCAAGAGACTTCCCCGCAAACGAAATAAAATTACAGGCCTATTCAGAGAAAAATAAAAACGCTGCCCTGCACAATGGCAGGACAGCGTTTTTATTATGAAAAATCAATGCATTAAATTTCCATCATGCAAAAGGAACGGCTGCAGTTCCCGGCGGAAGCTTTGCCTCATCCTCAGGTTCAACATGAATCACAACCCGTGAATTATCAATTTTCTCATGCAGCGCATCTTCGATGCGGTCGCAGATAATATGCGATTCACCGACTGTCATATCGGCTGCGACAACCAGATGAAATTCGATAAAAGTCACACGCCCGGCAATGCGGGTTTTAAGGTCATGCACCTCAAGTGCCCCTTCCGCATTGGTGGAGATAATATCGCGGATCTGCATTTCCTCAACAGGTTCAACACCTACATCCATCAGTCCCTGCACGGAGGCATTGATAACATGCCAGCCCTGCCAGAGAATATTCAACGCCACAACAATCGCCAAAATCGGATCAAGAATTGACCAGCCGGTGATAATTGCTGCAACCAGACCAACCAGCACGCCTGCGGAAGTCACCACATCTGTCATAATATGCTTGCCATCAGCCAGCAAAGCCGGTGATTTGGCAGCGCGTCCCACACGGATCAGCAGCCCTGCCCAGAGCATATTAATCACGCCTGCAATCAGGTTGATGCCCAGCCCAAGCCATGGCTCGTCCAGCGTGCGCGGTGTTTCCAGAGCACTCCATGCCTCACGCACAATCAGCAGTGCCGCAACAACAATCAGTACACCTTCAACCACAGCAGAAAGATATTCCGCTTTATGGTGCCCGTAAGGATGATTACCGTCTGCCGGCATAATACTGACTGTAATTGCCCACCATGCACCGACAGCAGCGATGACATTGACAATCGATTCCAGCGCATCGGAATAAAGCGCAACAGAACCGGTAAGCAGATAGGCCAGATATTTAAGCGCCATCACGCCGATGGATACCGGAATTGTCCATGTAGCCAGTCGCCGAATTCTCAGATTAGCATCCATACCCAAACCTTTTATCTCTCCGAACATGTTATTGCGCCGTTTTGTTGAAAAACGACGGGACAGCCGGAGATTTACAATTTTGCAGTTTATAAAATTCGGCAGCTTATGCAGAGACTGCTTAACAGTCATCCAAAGCCGCCCTCATCGAAATAAATTCAATTCAGCACTCGCTGAGATGTAATTACCCTTAGCGCAAAATGTGCCAATTCCAAATCTCTAAAGTAGCGTAGCTGACATTTTTTGCTAATTTCTGCCGTCCAGTTGCAACTGGTTTTCACTCAGCGCTGTATTTTTAATAAATCAGCAAATTCATAGACTTACATATGGTTTAACTGCAAATCATTTGCAAATACAGATGAGGAAAAGCCAGCATTTCGAATCAGATAACCATCCGAAACTGACGTGCTTAACGGTCAAAAAGCGGCATCTCTTTTAATTTTCATAATAATAATATATAGAGTGCCTATGCATAAATGCGCAGCTTAACATCCCGATCCGAAATTACGCACAGCAGTAATAAGACAATATCTGTCCGGATCAGCGCAGAAAAAGTGCTAAAAACAAAAAAGCAGCCAGCTAAACCGTTTTCACGGCATAAATACTTGTGCCTTCCGGTTTCACAGATGGTTGTTCTTTCTACAAAGGCAGACCCTTTAAAATGCAACGTCTCGCACGTTTTGAACAACTGATTTTACGAAGATCAATATTTGTCACAATCTTTATCGGCCTCTTCGGAATAGTCTTCGGCATACTCTCCGGTTCCAGCGCAGTCATTTTTGACGGCATGTTCTCCTCAACCGATGCTGTCATGTCGATACTTGCCCTTTTTGTCGCGCGGCTCCTGACCAGCGAAGGAACACGCCGCTTCCAGCATGGTTTCTGGCATATTGAACCACTGGTTCTCGCTTTTAACGGCATCGTGCTGATATTGTTCTGTCTCTATGCTTTCATCAACGCCGTCAGCACCTTGCTGCAAGGCGGCACAGAGCTGAATTTTGACTGGGCAATTCTCTACGCCGTCATTGTCTGTATCATCTGTTTTGTCATGATGGCCTATCAGCACAAGATCAATAAACGGCTCAAATCGAACTTTATCACGCTTGATACGCAAAGCTGGCTGATGACCGCTTTGATTACGCTGGCTCTTCTGATCGCCTTCAGCCTGGCATGGCTGTTACAGGGTACAGCTTTTGAGCCATGGACGGTCTATACAGACCCCGCCATTTTGCTGTTTCTGTCGGCAGGCCTTATCTTTGTGCCGCTCAAAACAGTTCTGGGTGCATTTCGCGAGATTTTGCTGGTCACACCGGAGCGCATGGACCTGCGGGTGCGCAAGATCATGGATAGAATGAAGGCCAAACATGGCTTCAAAAAATATGCCAGCTATGCAGCCAAAATCGGTCGCGCACGTTTCATTGAAATTCACATCGTTCTGCCCGCTAACTTCCCGATAACATCAATCACAACGCTGGATGCAATCCGCGAAGAGATCGGTGAGGAAATCGGCGGCGCAGGCCCGCAACGCTGGATTACTGTGAGTTTTACCGGCGACGAAGCGTGGATTTAACGGGCAAAGTAATTTTATCGCACATCAAAGATTTATACCCCAATAAATTGGACGTGCAAAAGAAATTTTGAACCTTTAGATGAATAATTTTATTATATAACTTCACTCATAATAATGGATATAAATATGCGATTTGCAGGAAATGTTATTTGGTTTGTTTTCGGCGGTGCAGTTCTTGCCTTGATATGGCTTTTGGGTGCAGCAGTCTTCGCTATTTCTATTATTGGCTTACCGCTGACCCGTGCAGCGATTGAAATGGCTAAAATGTCTGCATTTCCATTCGGTAAAGATGTCGTCCATGTCAGGGAGTTAGACCGCAAGGGCGTAACGGCCACCACTGCCACCACCGGAACGATAGGCTTTATATTTAATGTTCTTTGGGCATGCACCTTCGGTATCGTGCTGTTCTTTTCTTACATCATTGCCGGTATCATCAACTGCATAACCATCATTGGTATTCCATTCGGCATACAGTCTTTCAAACTGGCCGGCATCTCCTTCTGGCCGGTTGGCAGACGTGTTGTCAGCATCGAACTGGCTAAGGCTGTGCGGGAAGAAAACGCCCGTATGCAGCTGCAAGCTATGAGACCGTCTGCTTAATCTTGGTATTTGTCAGATACGCATATCTGCTTCAAAAAAACAAAGCCGCGCAACAAATGTTACGCGGCTTTTCTTTTTAACATCACTTGCGGTTACTTCTTGACGAGCTTTGACACCACATTTTCAATCATCTGCATACCGGCATTGCCGCCGAGCGTCATGATTGATTCCGGATGGAACTGTACTGCAGCCACCGGTTCTTTTGCATGTTCAAAGCCCATGATAACGCCGTCATCTGTCTCAGCAGTGATGATGAAATCCGCTGGCAATGTTGCCTTATCCGCATAAAGCGAATGATAGCGGCCAACGGTGACTTCCTGCCCGAGACCATCAAACACCACGCCGTTTTTCAGGATTTTAATCCGTGACGGCTTGCCATGCATCGGTATTTCCAGCTGTTTCAGTGAGCCGCCATAGGCCTCTGTCAGCGCCTGCAAGCCCAAACATACACCAAAGACCGGCAGATCACGGTCACGCGCTTTGCGGATTGTATTCGTGCAGTCGAAATCTTTCGGCGTACCAGGTCCCGGTGAAAGCACCACCAGATCCGGTTTGAAGCGGTCAAAGATTTCGTCACTCACCGGCGAACGCACAGTCGCCACATTGGCGCCGGTCTGGCGGAAATAATTGGCAAGCGTATGCACGAAGGAATCTTCGTGATCGACCAGCAGAACAGAAATTCCGGTTCCTGCTTTCATAGACTGCGCCTTCTCCTGCAATTCCGGCTTGATATGCGCCTCACGGATCGCTGTAAGCATTGCCGATGCTTTCAGCTCGGTTTCGGCTTCTTCTTCCTGCGGGTTTGAATCATAGAGCAAAGTTGCCCCTGCCCGTACCTGCGCCACACCGTCTTTAATGCGGATAGTGCGCAGTGTCAGGCCGGTATTCATATCGCCGTTGAAATGCATCATGCCAACCGCGCCGCCATACCATGCACGCGGGCTGCGCTCATTTTCTTCAATGAAACGCATTGCCCAGAGCTTCGGTGCACCGGTCACTGTGACTGCCCATGCATGACTGAGGAAACCGTCAAAAGCATCCATACCATCGCGCAGACGACCTTCAATATGGTCAACCGTATGGATCAGGCGGGAATACATTTCGATCTGACGGCGACCGATTACGCGCACCGATTCCGGCTCGCAAACGCGGCTTTTATCGTTGCGATCCACATCGGAACACATGGTCAGTTCGGATTCATCTTTTTTAGAATTGAGCAGTTTCAGAATCTGCTCTGAATCTGAAATCGCATCTTCACCCCGCTTGATCGTGCCGGAGATCGGGCAGGTTTCGATGCGGCGACCATTCACCCGCACAAACATTTCCGGTGAAGCACCGATCAGATATTCCTGCTCGCCCAGATTGATGAAGAAAGAATATGGTGACGGGTTAATGCTTTTCAGCTTGCGGGAAATGGCTGACGGCTGGTTTTCACATTTCTCATAGAAAATCTGCCCCGGCACCACTTCAAATAGATCACCGCATTTGAAGCTTTCTTTGGCGCGTTCAACCAGAGCAGCATATTCGCCCTTTTGGTGATCGCCTTTTGCCTGCAGTTTTTCAGCTGCTTTGAATACGTCAGACGGTGTTTCGCGCGGCAAGCCGTCCGTTTTCTTATTGCCGACAGTGAAATCGTAGGAATCCACCCATGCTCTTGCAGAATAATGGTCAACAACGAGAATTTCATCAGGCAGAAACAGGACCAGATCGCGCTGATCTTCAGGACGTTTCAGCTTGTAAGTAATAGGCTCGAACTGGAAGGCCAAATCATAACCGAAAGCACCGTAAAGGCCGAGATTGCTGTCTTCTTCGGAGTAGAACAGAGAGACGATCTCGCGCAGCACGGTGAAGACCGATGGCATACGCGAGCGTTCTTCTTCCATATATTGGCGTGTCGGCTCAGCAATCGTCAGCTGAATTTTCTGCTCTGTTTCATCATTAATCGTCACTTCCTGCAAAGCGCCGATCACAGGGCGGATACCGCCAAGCAGAATTTCACCGCGTGCATTCAGCGCTTCAATGCGCATAGAGCGGCCTTTGGAGGTAATCACCAGCGGCGGATCAATAATTGCCGTATCCCAGCGTGTGTAACGACCCGGATATTCATAATTGGATGAAAAGACAGCGCCGCGTCTTGTATCCAGCGCATCAATACGCTTGTCGATAGCCGTTTTGTAATCCACCAGATGACGGCGGCGTGCGACAGTAATGCCGCCCTGCGTGATATGATCGTGCTGATCCTGATCGGCAGTTTTTGCCATAATCGCTCTGCTCCTGTTGCTGCGATCCCTATACTGCCAAACGGCCGGTTTCGCACCTGTTTTTCAACAAAGCATCTCTGCTTTGATTTTAGTAGATACTCAGGCGTTTCAGGATTTCAGGGCAGAAAATAAAAACGGCCGCCCGGTGAACCCCTGAGCGACCTGAATGACACTTATGCAAATGTCTGCGTTGGCCGCTAGAAGCGAGCCCACCACCAAATAAGAGATGCAAAAGTAAAATTAGTCATGCGGCATTTTTAGCTCTGTTTTTCAGACCTTGCAAGCTCTTCTGTTTCAGCATTTTGCGGAAAAGATATTATTGCGCAGAACAAATATATACATCTTAAAATTGCATTTTAAATTTCATTCGAATAAACGCCGATCAAGCCCATTCAACACACAATATGAGTCTGCACAATGAGCCACCGCTTTGCAAATGCTCAAACGCGCACACCCTTTTCACCACATCAAACCTCTGAGAACTGTCCCAGCCGGTAAAGAGCACATTTTCATATAACAGCACAATAACAGAAGCTTATATCAAGCCATCAATCAAAATCTTCCAAAAGAAAACCCGGATCAGCAAAAAGATCCGGGTTAAAATGTCCGATATGCGAACTGTCAGGCAGGCGATCATATGGGGAAGATTTGCCCGTCCCGCTTTTCAAAAGCAATTAATTTCAAAAAAATATTATGCTCAGATCTAAAATAACTAAGTGAAGTATGCTTTTCAGTACAAGATCAAAACTACCTCAGGTTGTATTTTTCGTCAACGAAATTCTGTGCAAAACAGAAAATAAAAAATCGCCCGCCACATTTTATGCGGCAGGCGATTCTTTTTCGATAAAACGCAACATATTGCCCTGATTGAGGGCAATCGTGTTGTCTATATTATTCGCCCATCGCGATCAGCGAAGCGTTACCACCGGCTGCTGCGGTATTAACCGACACAACCTGCTCCAGCGCAAAGCGCAGCAGATAGTTCGGGCCACCAGCCTTAGGACCGGTGCCGGACAGGCCGGAACCGCCGAATGGCTGCGTACCGACAACCGCACCGATTGTATTACGATTGATATAGATATTACCCACATCCAGACGCTCAACCGCACGAGCCACAACCGCTTCAATACGGCTATGGAGACCAAAGGTCAGACCGAAGCCCGAATTGGCAACCTGATCGAGAACATTATCAAGTTCAGATGCCTTCCAGCGCACAACATGGAGAACCGGACCAAACACTTCGCGTGTCAGTTCTGATGCATCTTTCAGCTCAATAATATGCGGTGCAAAGAAATGACCGGCCTGCAATTCACCTTCCGGTGTCACGCCAACCTTGGTCACTTTGGCTTTGCCCTTCATCTGCTCAACATAGTCGTTCAGCATGGTCTGCTGTTCACGATCAATGATCGGGCCGATATCTGTGGTTTCCAGAGCCGGATTGCCGAGATGCATTTCACGCGCTGCACCTTCGATCATCTTCAGCATGCTGTCAGCAACATCTTCCTGAAGATAAACAATACGCAGAGCCGAACAACGCTGACCCGCAGAGCGGAATGCCGACATAACAACATCATCAGCAACCTGCTCAGGCAGAGCAGTCGCATCAACGATCATGGCGTTCAGACCACCGGTTTCAGCGATCAGCGGCACAATCGGGCCCTTCTTGGCCGCCAATGTACGGTTGATTGCCCATGCAGTATCGGTCGAACCGGTGAAGCACACACCGTCAATGCGGGCATGCGAGGTCAGAGCAGCACCAACGGAACCGTCACCCGGCAGATAAATCACTGCATCCTGCGGTACACCGGCTTCATGCAGCAGCTTGATTGCTTCATAGGCGATCAGCGGGGTCTGTTCCGCAGGCTTGGCGACAACCGCATTACCGGCAGCAAGCGCAGCGGTCACCTGACCAAGGAAGATTGCCAGCGGGAAGTTCCACGGGCTGATACAAACGAACACACCGCGACCACGATAACGCAGACGGTTATCTTCACCTGTAGGGCCAGGCATAATGGTTTCATTGGCAAAATGACGACGGGCTTCCGCAGCATAATAACGGCAGAAATCAACGGCTTCACGGATTTCGGCAATACCGTCATCCATTGTCTTACCGGCTTCACGCGACAGAAGATCGATGAAACGGTCGCGGTTCTTCTCCAGAAGATCACCGGCACGTTCCAGCGCTGTCGCGCGGTCTTCAACGCTCATGCGTGACCAGCCGGCAAAGCCTTTGCGTGCAACTTCAACAGCTTTTGCAGCATCTTCAGCAGTTGCTTCGGCAACTGTACCCACCTGAGAACCGTCTACCGGCGACAATACAGGCTGACCTGAGCCTTTTTTAGCAAAACCGGCAAATAATGGCACTGCATCAACATTCGCCCGCGCCTTAACGATCCCGTCCATAAAAGTCCCCAATACTAGTCTGTCACCAAATTCAAGTCCGGCAGAGTTACGACGCTGCCCGTACATATCTTTAGGATACGGAATATTTGCATTCCGCATGCCTCTGCCATCATTCAAAATTTCAACCGGACGCTTCAGCAGGCTTGCAACCGGCACATTTTCATCGCCCACAACGGAAACAAACGACGAGTTCGCACCATTTTCCAGCAGGCGACGCACCAGATAGGCCAGCAGGTCGCGATAGCCGCCAACAGGCGCATAAACGCGGCAGGCAATCTTTTCACCGGCTTCTGTCACCTGTTTGAACAGGCTTTCACCCATGCCATGCAGGCGCTGGAACTCGAAACCGCTCTTATCATTTCCGGCCATTTCCAGAATCATCGCCACTGTCAGGGCGTTATGTCCGGCAAATTGCGGGAAAATATGCTTACGCTGATCCAGCATATAGCGGGCGCAGGCAATATAAGACGCATCGGTTGCAGCTTTGCGGGTGAAGACCGGATAGTCTTCCAGACCGCGCTCCTGCGTACGCTTCACTTCTGTATCCCAGTAAGCGCCCTTCACCAGACGCACCATCATGCGCTGGCCGGTCTTTTCGCACAGGGAAACAATATGCTGGATAACCGGCAGAGCGCGCTTCTGATAGGCCTGAATCGCCAGACCGAAACCATCCCAGCCAGCCAGTGACGGATCAGCGAAAACGCGGTCGATCAGGTCTAACGACAGTTCCAGACGGTCTGCTTCTTCCGCATCAATGGTGAAGTTCAGATCATAGGATTTGGCTTTCTGAGCCAGCGCCAGCACATCCGGCACCAGTTCACGCATCACCTGCGCATGATGGGTTGCCAAATAACGCGGATGCAGAGCCGAGAGCTTGACCGAAATACCCATGCGATCTGGCAGTTTGCCATTGCCGGCAGCTTTGCCGATTTCATCAATCGCATCGGAATAGGATTTATAATAACGCTTGGCATCTTCTGCAGTGCGCGCACCTTCGCCGAGCATATCGAAAGAATGGCGATAGCCTTTTTTCTCAGCGACTTTGGCGCGCTTCAATGCATCGTGAATATTTTCACCCAGCACGAAATGCGAACCGAGAAAGCGCATTGCCTGTTTGGTGGCTGTGCGAACTGTCGGCAAGCCCATACGCTTAACCAGCGAAGACAGAACGCCTTCCGGTGTTTCGCCCGGACGGATAACTTTAGCTGCCAGACCCAGCCCCCATGCGGAAGCTGATACAAACCATGTATCACCCTGCGCACGATGCTCAGACCAGTTGCCCTGTTTCAGCTTATCTTCGATCAGCTTGTCCTGTGTTGCACTGTCCGGCACGCGCAGAAGCGCTTCGGCCAGCACCATCAGCGCCAGACCTTCACGGGTGGACAGGCCATATTCACGCAGAAAGTCTTCAACACCGCCAATCCCTTTGGACTGCTTGCGGATATTGGTGATGAATTCCGAAGCCCGCGCATCAATGCGGCGGTTGGCGGCATCATCGAATGTTACGCTGGCCAGCAATGCACTGACCAGCTCATCGTCATCCGGTGCATAAGGCGCAGTAAAAGGCGGCAGTGGCAGGGTTGTATTCTGAGCCTTTTCATAAACAACCTGAGGGGCGTTTGAAAGGGCTGTATTGGGCAGTGTCATAAAAAGGCTCCTGTAGAGTCTTGCGACGGGTTTTTAACTGTATATTTTATCTCATATAGTTTATCTCACTAATTAAAGTGCCTTATTCGGTGGATATCACTTCAAAAATCGGAATTTTAGCTAAAATGAAGCAAATTGACGCTATGGACAAAAAGATCCTCCGTGCATTGCAGGCGGACGGCAAGCTGACCAATGCCGAACTGGCCGAGAAAATCAGCCTGTCACAGACCGCAACGGCCGAGCGGGTCAAGCGTTTAACCCGCGATGGTTATGTGCTGGGCTATACGGCAAAGCTCTCACCGAAAATGCTCAACCGCTCCATGCTGGTATTCGTGGAAATCAAGCTCGACCGCACAACACCGGAGGTTTTTGAAACCTTTGCCGAGGCCACAAAAAACAATCCGGTGGTGATGGAATGCCATATGGTGGCAGGCGGCTTTGACTATCTGGTGAAAGCGCGTGTAGCGGACATGGAACAATATCGCCGCTTTCTGGCAGACTCCCTGCTCTCGCTGCCGGGCGTGCGTGAAACCCATACCTATCCGGTGATGGAGGAGGTTAAAGAAACCTCGGCTATAGGCATCTAGAGCGGTTTACGTCCAGATTGGATCAGAGCGCTCGCTCTAAATTCTTTATTTGGTCGCATTATCACGGGCGTCAAGTTGATCCAACTTGACTGTGAAATGCTCTAGCAAAAAAGCCTTTGCGTGAATCTATTTCTTCACGCAAAGGCGTATAATATTGTTTTAAAATAATAAATTATGCCGCGCGCTGATCCCAAGACTCGAACGGATCGTAAAGCGATGCCCATTCATCGGGTACAAAATTATCGGCCTCAACCAGACAATTATCCAGCGCAGCCCGTATTGCCCCCTCATTCATCGCGGCAGTACCAATAAAAACCAGTTCCTGCCTCCGGTCGCCCCAGAACGGATCAAGATAAGGCTGCATAGACTGACGCCAGCCCTCATCTTCCGGCCAGTATTGCTTCGGGATAGAGGCCCACCACAGACCACGTTTTCCTGTACGTAATAACGCCCCCGCCTGACTAAGCTCACCCACATAGCGCGGGCGGGTGGCCAGCCAGAAAAAACCCTTCGAGCGGATCAGCCCCGCCCAGCTTTGCTGAATGAAGTCATGGAATTTAGCCGGATCAAACGGGCGGCGCTCACGATAGACAAAAGAGCGGATGCCATATTCCTCTGTCTCCGGCACATGATCTTTAAAACCATAGAGCTCTTTAAACCATAACGGATGTTGCTCGGCCTTTTCAAAACTAAAGCGGCCGGTATTCATGATCTTCGCCAAAGGCACTTTGCCGAAATCAGCATCAACCACATCGCAGTCCGGATTGAGTGCGCGGATAATTTTATAAATATCCTGCCTTTGCGCGGACGAAACTTCGCTGATCTTATTCAGCACCACGACATCGGCAAACTCGATCTGCTCCACCAGCAAATCCACAATACCGCGCTCATCGCCCTCACCGGCTGTCTCGCCACGATCGCTCAGAAAATCCTGCGATGCATAATCGCGCAGCAGATTAGCGCTGTCGACAACAGTTACCATCGTGTCCAACCGCGCCACATCAGAAAGGCTGAAACCTTCCTCATCACGAAATTCAAAAGTCGAGGCTACCGGTAAAGGCTCGGAAATACCGGTCGATTCAATCAGCAGATAATCAAAACGCCCCTGTTTTGCGAGCTGCGTCACCTCCTGCAACAGATCATCGCGCAAAGTGCAGCAGATACAGCCATTGGTCAGCTCAACCAGTTGCTCCTGTGTGCGGGACAGATTGGCACCGCCATCACGCAGCAAAGCCGCATCAATATTCACTTCACTCATATCATTCACGATCAGGGCAACACGCACCTCTTCACGATTGTTCAGAATATGGTTGAGCAAAGTGGTTTTTCCGGCGCCCAAAAAACCGGACAAAACCGTGACAGGTAAACGTTGTTCCATTTCATCTCCTGAATATCGCCATGTTACGGGTCATGCGCGCTTCAGCGCACAGCCCGTCATTATCGGAAAGGCGACATTGATATGTTATAATATAACATATCGCAAGAGATTTTACGCTATTGCGACCTGATTACACAGATTGAAGGCTTAAATATAAAAACGGCGGCTGATGCGAATGAATCTTTTCATGCATAAGCCGCCATAAATATTTGTAATTCAAAAGATTTTTAACTTCAGCAAACAGGGCTGCTAAAATTACAGGTCCATTTCCAGAATGGCCATGGAGAAGTTGTAGGACAGTTCGCCCTCATCTTCATCCTTATAGATGATGCCCAGAAACTCATCATCCATATAGACTTCGCAGGAGTCATCCTTACGCGGACGCGCCTTAACAGTCAGGTTCTGATTATCAAAAGTCCGCTTGAAATAGGCGTCCAGTTTCTTGATTTCTTCGGGTTTCAAACGGATTCTCCTGTTTCATTTTACGGGGCTGTCTCATGCGCCCCTGTGCCCGATATGTAAAGGGGCAACATGTCGCTTTATCCTAAAACCGCTCACACTTTTCGGGGCGTGCATTTATTCTTACGCACGCCTTACCCGAAAACCGCTTACACTTTTCGGGGCGTGCTTTTATTCAGCAGCATTAATCAGCTGATCCATCGCGCGCGAAGGCTCAGCACAATCGCAACTGCCAATCACTTTCGCCGGAACACCGGCGACCGTCACATTATCCGGCACGGCTTTAACCACCACGGAACCGGCAGCAATTTTTGAACATTCACCGATAGTGATATTGCCAAGAATTTTTGCACCGGCACCGATCAGCACACCACGGCCGATTTTCGGATGACGATCACCGCCAGCTTTACCGGTACCACCCAGTGTTACCTCATGCAGGATCGACACATCATCGCCGACCACCGCAGTTTCACCGATAACCACACCGGTCGCATGATCGAGAAAAATACCGCTGCCGAATTTCGCCGCCGGATGAATATCGGTCTGGAAAATCGATGAAGAACGGCTCTGCAGATAATAGGCGAAATCCTTGCGTCCCTCTTTCCACAGCCAATGCGCTAAGCGGTGGGTCTGGATGGCATGGAAGCCCTTCATATAAAGCAGAGGATCAAGAAAACGGTTTGCCGCCGGATCACGATCATAAACCGCCTGCAAATCAATGCGCAAAGTCTGCGACCATTCCGGCGAGGCTTTGCTCATCGTTACAAAAGTCTGGCGCAGCAGATCAGCAGCCACATCCGCATGACCGAGACGCTCGGAAATGCGATGCATAACCACATCTTCCAGACTGCCTTGATTAAGCACTGTGGAATACAGAAACGCCGCCAGCAACGGCTCTTTCACGGCTGCAGCTTCGGCCTCAGCACGCACGGAATACCAGATCGGATCCATATGATCGACGACCTTGCTCACCGGAACAGAACCATGTGCGGCCATTGCATCACTCCTGGCTTTACAGCATTCACTTATTCTTCAATCACCGGAAACCGCCAAATGCTTTGAAATGGCTGGAAAATCTTAGCGGAAATCAAATATTTCCGATTATTTTCACCAGTCCTACACATTGCAGCTTCCGGCATTTATCTGGGCGAGTTTAAACCGCATTACAAGAGATGAAAATCCCTCTGCTGCTATTGCGGTAAAATTACCTGAGCGGATCGTCACATTTTCATAGAAAACCTGTCCGGCAGCACTCAGGCAATCGGATGCGCCTTCAGAAACTCCAGCACAGCCTGCTTGTAAACTTTATCTCCGACCGCCAGCATATGATCGCGGTCAGGAATATCAACAGCCGCTGCATGCGGCATCAGATCAGCCAGATCCTGCGCATCACCGGCAATATCATCCTTCGTGCCGACAGCAACCAGTGCAGGCTGGCTGATCATCGCCATAGCCTGTGCGGGAATAAGCTCTTTGGAGGTGATAACACAGGCTGCAAGCGCAAAACGGTCGCTCTTTGTCTGATCCGCAAATTTGCGGAACATCAAACCGCGCGGATGGGTGATACTGTCCACATCTTCCGACAACAATGCATCATAGATCGGATCCCAGTCACCGGCACCGGTGACCATACCAATGCCTAAGCCCCCAAAGACCAGACTATGCACGCGTTTTGGGTGTTCCAGCGCCGCAAAAGCACTGATCCGCGCGCCCATGGAATAGCCCATAACATGGGCTTTATCGATATTCAGATGATCCAGCAGGGCAACAGCATCAGCCGCCATTAATGACGGGTAGTAGAGTTCACGGTCATGCGGCTTATCGGAGCGGCCATGGCCGCGATTATCAATCGCAATCGCGCGGTAACCGGCATCGGTCAGTGTTTTAATCCAGCCCGGATTGAGCCAGTTCACCATACCGGAAGATGCGAAACCATGGATCAATAAAACCGGCTCACCTTGTCCTTCATCACGATAAGCCAGCTTTAATCCGTCATGTTCAAAATAACGGACTTCATTCACATTCACGACCATAGTTCACTTCCGAGATTTATCTTCCGCCCTGTTTAGCGCAACAGGACTCAAATTCACTGACATTGCCCGCATATTATCCGGTGCTTGACTGTATCACCAGCCTTGATGCCAAGTTTAGCGGCAATGCCTGCATTCACTTCAATGACAAAAGCCACAGGCTCGCCGGAAGCAACGATATCTTTTGAAAAGGGCACCGTATTTTCAGCAAGCCGCGCGATTGATCCGTCATTACGGACAAACAACATATCCAGCGGCAGCGGCGTATTGGCCATCCACATCATCACCGGACGCTCTTCACTGAAAACAAAGATCATCGCACGGTCAGCCGGAAAATCCTTACGATACATCAGTCCTGCACTGCGTTTCTGATCCGTATCGGCAATTTCCAGCCCGAAACTTTTCTCTCCCGATGCGGTTTGTATTTTCAAAGCCTGCACATCCACAGGAACGCGCATCGGTTCTTCCTGCGCTGACACCGCGAAACTGCCACCCAAAAGCGCGGCCACAAATACCAAACAAGCAAACCACTGTTTCATAGGCAAACCATACTTCAAAATATGTTTGAGAGAAAATATACGTGCAAACCATTATAGCAAATATAAAAAAACCGGTCAGAGACCGGTTTTAATGCGGATTAGTAAAAGGCGAACCGATATCCGGATGAATTTCTGCCGCCATCAGCCCTTTATCACCATGGCCGAACCGTACCAGAACCACCTGTCCCGGACGCAGTTCCATCATACCGAAGCGACGCAGCGTTTCCATATGAACAAAAATATCTTCTGTCCCCTCACCGCGGCTTAGAAAGCCAAAACCTTTGGTACGGTTGAACCATTTGACAATTGCCCGCTCCAGCCCGCTCGACGGCGTAACCACAACATGGGTACGTGCAGGCGGCAGAGTTGAAGGATGCGCAACATCGGAAAGGTCGAGAGACAAAACGCGGAAACATTGCCAGCCGCGTTCACCGCGGCGAATTTCGCAAACAACACGTGCACCTTCCTGTGCGGTCTGAAAACCGTCACGGCGCAATGTCGTCACATGAACAAGAATATCACCGTAGCCGTCCTGATCGGGAACGACAAAACCATAGCCCTTCGCGACGTCGAACCATTTAATGACGCCGGAAATCTCGACAATATCGGTTGCATCCTCAGCGGAGTTGGTACCATCCATAAACTCATGGGACAAAGACTTGTCAGTCATGGCACGCTCCTCCTTTCATCTGCCGGGCAAATCAGGTTGATTCTCATCTTCAAGATAACACTTCCTTAACCGTATCCGGCAAGAGCAAACTTTCAATATTCCTGTTTCGATCACAGACTTTATGAGCAGGCATGCTAAAACAGCGGTGAACTATTTCAAATCTGCCCTGTTTTAAATATGACACCTGCTAAAACAGACAGGAACAAACAGGGTAAAACAGGAGGCAAACATGCGCTATTTGCACACCATGATCCGTATTCGTGACATTGATGAGTCACTGGATTTTTTTGTTGAAAAATTCGGACTGGTGGAAACACGCCGCACGGAAAGTGAACAGGGACGCTTCACTTTGATCTTCCTCAGCGCGTCGAAAGATCAGGCGAATGCAGAAAGTTCCCGCGCACCGGAGCTGGAACTGACCTATAACTGGGATGCGGAAACCTATAGCGGCGGACGCAATTTCGGCCATCTCGCCTATGAGGTCGATAATATTTATGACTTCTGCCAAAACCTGAAAGACAAAGGCGTTGTCATTAACCGTCCGCCACGCGACGGCCGCATGGCTTTTGTGAAATCACCGGACGGTATTTCCATTGAAATTCTGCAAAAAGGCGAAAGACTGGCACCGCAGGAGCCATGGGTATCTATGGAAAATACCGGCAGTTGGTAAACTAACCTCAGCAATTTGGTTAGAGTCTGAATCAAAAAGCGGCTGCCATTTGCAGCCCAATCTACTGAGCTAAATCAGGCGACTTTTGGATCAGACACTATTGGCGCGAGAGATCAACTTTTGCGGCATCCACGATACGGATCTGTGTTGAGACTGAACCATTCCAGTGATTGAGCGATAAATGGCCGGCGACATGTACCATGTGTCCGGCCTGATCGAACAGGAAACGCCCAAGATCACTGTCAGCAGCACGGAAGGCAATACCGTCGACACGTTTGCCGTCCAGCCCTTTCAGGGCAACTTTCACATGATCGCGCCCGACAACACGCACATCAGCGATTGTATGGTTTGGCAGTGCCAGCAACGGCTGTACATGACCGGCACCATAAGGGCCTGCTTTTTCCAGTGCATTATACAGTGCAACGGTTGCGCCGGTGGCTGAAACAGCACCATCAATCGCCAGACTTTGCTCAGCACGCAATTCATCCACCTGCTCGGCAGCCTGTTCCTCGAAGAAAGCACGCAAAGCTCCGAGCTTGGATTTCTCCACCGTGATACCCGCCGCCATAGCATGACCGCCGCCTTTGACCAGCAAGCCCTGTTCAACGGCTTTGCGTACCAGCTTGCCAAGATCAAAACCGCTGATCGAGCGCCCTGATCCTGTGCCCACGCCATTACCATTAAAGGCAATGGCAAAAGTCGGGCGTTTCGACTTATCTTTCAGACGGGAGGCCAACAAGCCTACAATACCCGGATGCCAGTCCTCATTAGCAGTGACCAGCACGGCAGGTCCTGATTTGCCGGAAAGTTCGGCAAAGGCTTCCGCTTCCGCCTGCTGCAACATTACCGCTTCCATCGCCTGACGCTCGGCATTCAGCCTGTCCAGTTCTTCGGCGATGGTATTGGCCTCAACCGGATCATCCAATGTCAGCAAACGACTGCCCAGAGCAGCATTACCGATACGCCCGCCTGCATTGATGCGGGGGCCGATGAGAAAGCCGAAATGGAAGCTATTGAGCGGCTCACCAATGCGAGATACCCGCGCCAGCGCCGCCAAGCCAGCATTGCTCTGATTACGGGCAGCAAGCAAACCTTTTACAACAAAAGCACGGTTCACACCGATCAGCGGCACCACATCGCAAACCGTGGCCAAGCCCACCAGATCGAGATAGCCCAGCAAATCCGGCGTACCATTTGCCGCTTTGATACCGCGCTCACGCAATTCCCGTGCCAATTGCACCAAAGTCATAAAGACAACACCGGCAGCGCAGAGATGCCCCTGCCCTGAAATATCATCCTCACGGTTCGGATTAACAATCGCGGCGGCATCTTCTGGCAAGGCACCACCAAGCTGGTGGTGATCCAGAACCACAACATCGGCACCGGCATCTTTCGCAGCGGTAATTGAGACAGCACTATTGGTACCGCAATCGACAGTCACGATCAGTGATGCGCCTTTGGCAACCAGCTCGCGCATGGCATCGGGATTTGGACCATAGCCTTCAAAAATACGATCCGGAATATAAATGACATTCCTGATATCGTAGGCATTGAGAAAGCGGGACAGCAGCGCAGATGAACAGGCACCATCGACGTCATAATCACCGAAAATGGCAACATTCTCACGGCGCTGAATAGCATCGGCGATGCGTACGGCAGCCTGTTTCATATCCGTCAGGGTCAGCGGATCAGGCATCAGGGAGCGGATGCTCGGATTGAGAAATTCTTCGGCGGCTTCAAGGCCAACGCCACGACCGGCCATAACGCGGGAAACCAGATCGGGAATACCGTAATTCTGGGCGATAGCGAGGGCGGTATTGGCTTCCCGCAGACCTAAACGATCAACCCATTTCATGCCCGTTGCAGAAGAACGTATTCCGAGAAACAAACGCTCATTCATATCCACGCGGGCAACTCCTGTTTTTACAAACAATAAAGGCGACATTTTTCAATGTCGCCTTATAGCAGAATTTAATTATGGTGCCACTCTCGTAGCTGTCCTTGTAGCGCCGAGGCTAAAAATCATCAGGTTGCGGCGAAAATGGTGGCTGTTTTGAAACCGGAACGGAGCGTACTGTTAGTACGTGAGCATCGGATTTCGAGACAGACGCCATTTGCAGACCAAGCTGGCGATTTTTACTTTATGCGAACTTGGAGAGGTCTTGGTGCCGCGCCTTAATCTCACGCACAGTCTGTGACTGAGCACGCATGACGATGGTGTGGGTCTGGATGTAGTCGCGGGCAAATTTTACGCCGGAGAGCATGTTACCGTCGGTTACACCGGTGGCTGCAAACAGCACGTCGCCTTTAGCCATTTCTTCCATCAGATAGACTTTGTTCGGGTCTGTAACGCCCATTTTCAGAGCGCGGGCGATCTGGTCATCAGAATTGAACTGCAGACGACCCTGCATCTGGCCGCCGATGCAGCGCAGAGCTGCAGCTGCCAGAACGCCTTCAGGCGCGCCGCCAATGCCGAGATAGATATCAATGCCGGTTTCATCCGGATTTGTGGTGTGCATAACACCGGCAACGTCACCGTCACCGATCAGACGGATTGCAGCGCCGGTTGCGCGTACTTCTTCGATCAGGCGTGCGTGACGCGGACGATCCATAATGCAGGCAGTGATTTCGTTGACCTTAACGCCTTTGGCTTTTGCCAGTGCGTTCAGGTTTTCAGTCGCAGAAGCATCAATATCTACAACGCCGCGCGGATAACCCGGACCAACAGCGATTTTCTGCATGTAAACGTCCGGTGCGTAAAGCAGATTGCCTTTTTCAGCAATTGCAACAACAGCCAGCGAGTTTGGCAGGTTCTTGGCGCAGATGGTGGTGCCTTCCAGCGGATCGAGCGCGATGTCAACTTCAGGACCGTTGCGGGTACCAACTTCTTCACCGATATAGAGCATCGGCGCTTCGTCACGTTCACCTTCACCGATAACAACAGTACCGGAGATCGGCAGACGGTTCAGCTCTTTACGCATTGCGTCAACAGCAACCTGATCCGCAGCTTTTTCATCACCGCGGCCACGCAGACGGGCAGCAGCCACAGCGGCGCGCTCGGTCACGCGAACCAGCTCGAGTGTCAGAATACGGTCGAGACCCTGCGGGGTCTGATCTGCAGAATTGGCCATTTAAACAGTCCTAAATTCGTTATCGAAAGATATGCCTGCAATCCGGAATAGTATCGCTGCGCAACGGATACAAAACTGCTGTAGCCGATTATGATGACAGGGGATTGTCAGACATGGTCGCCATCTTTTGGCAAAGTCGGGCTCTCCCTGCAAGGGATAAAGCGCGGGGAGAAAAAGTAAATCGATTATACTCGGTTGAAAAACCATCACATTTGAAAACGAGTGATACCGGCAGTGTATTTTCGTAAGAATTACACTGCCGGTATCTTTTGTTATATATCAGACTATTCAGCCCGCAAGCTGTCCGGCTTCTTCAAAGAATGCTTCCGGCGTTTCTACTTCAACCAGCTTATTCTTCACAATCTGCCAGAAACGATTGCCGGTATTGCGCACGAAACTGCGGTCATGCGACACCAGCAGACAGGCGGCATCGCTGTTCAGCAATTCAGCTTCCAGCGCCTCCTGCCCCTCAATATCCAGATGGTTGGTCGGCTCATCGAGAATATAGAAATTCGGATGTTTCAGCCGCAGCACCAGCATAGCCAGCCGCGCTTTTTGTCCGCCGGAAAGTCGTGCAACCGCCTTCCCCTGCATATCAATATTCATACCCGCCCCTGCCAGCAGCGAGCGCGCTTTCTGATCGCCGATATCAAAACGACGAATGATGGTTTCCAGCGGCGTATGCTTGTCATTGAGTTCCGACAATGCCTGATCGCTATAGCCCAGCACCAGTGACGGCGTAGCTTTAAGCGCCGAACTTTCCGGCGCTGCACCGGTAATCACATTGCGCACCATGGTCAGCAACCGTGTTTTGCCGGTTCCATTGGCACCAAGCAGCACGATACGGTCACCCGGATTGATCCATAATCGGCCAGTTTTATAAAGAATGCGATTATCCGGCGTGACCACATCAAGATTATCAATCACCACCAGCGCACGGGCATGACTGCTCTGCCCTGCCAGCCTGATAACACCGGCAGACCGCTCCAGATGCGCAGGCTTGGCAGCATCTTCCAGCTTCTCCGCACGATCCTTCAGCTGTTTGGTTTTTATCACCAGCAGGTCACTGCCCGAATTGATACCAATATTATTGAGTTTCGCCGCCTGTTTGCGCAATTGCTGTGCGGTTTTCATATCTTTTTGATATTGGCGCGCATCGGCAGCATCAGCCTCATCCAATGCGACACGGGCACGGCTATAAGGCAGAGCATAGATTTGCGAATTTTCAGGCCGCAAAAACAATGTACGCTTGGTCACAGCATCGAGAAAAGCACGGTCATGGCTGCACATAATCACCGCTGTTGAACGCGGCAGATCATTCAGCCAGCCTTCAAGCAGGTGGATTTTTTCCAAATCCAGATGGTTGGTCGGCTCGTCCAGCAGCAACAGATCGGGCTCGGCAATCTGCGTTCGCGCCAGCAAAGCAAGGCGCTGCCAGCCACCGCTCAACTGCCGCATTGCACGGTCACGCATATCCTGCGGCACACTCAGATCGTCGAGAATAATATCAACGCGCCAGCTTTCATGCAGCTGCGCGTCTTCATCCAGCCCGCTCAGCACCACATTATATAAAGAAATATCCAGCCAGTCCTGCGGCACATATTGCGGCACCACGCCGGTTTTCAAACCACGGGCGCGGGTCACCAGACCATCCGTTGGCTCCAGATCACCGCTGATAATACGCATCAAGCTGGATTTACCACGACCGTTGGCGGCAACCACGCCAATGCGTTCACCCTCACCGACAACGAGGCTTAAATTGCGAAACAGTTCAACGGACAAAGTAAGAGAAAGATTTTGAAGATTAAGGTAGGACATAAGATCAGCTCAGAATTTGCCATAGCCGCACAGAACATCGCATAGATGCGAACTGGTAACGGGATGGCTCAAATCAGATGCAGCATGCTCCAAGCAGAACTGCACCTTTCAGAAAAGGCTGATAAAGACAGATTTTACAGTCTTAATCGGCCCTGCACAAATTAATGAGACAGGGCGAAATCAGGGCCGAATGTGTGATGATGCTGATGTCGCAGAGAAAACATCTTACGGCCCTCCTTT
>NZ_ANNO01000241.1:0-4749 GCF_000409565.1 Pseudochrobactrum sp. AO18b | reverse complement strand
TGTGCCAGACTTGGCACACAAAACTCGCTCTAACACTTTAAAATGAGAGCATAATTTTACCTTAAACTGATCCAAGTTTAAGGAATTATGCTCTACCCCGCACGTTCAATGCGGATCATCTGCGGCTTGTCGAAGAGATCACCATCTTCGGTAATCGCCTTCAAAGCCTGCTTAACCGCTGATTCCGTGGTTGCATGGGTTACGAGAACAACTGTTTTAATCACAGCCTCTTCGACATTGGCACCGGTGCCGCGCTGTACGATAGATTCCAGCGAAATATCATTTTCCGCCATGCGCTTGGCAATCGTTGCAAATACACCGGCGCGATCATGCACATTCAGGCGAATGAAATAACCACCGGCATGAGAACGCATTTTCGCGCGCGCTGTCGGCTTCAGATTTTTTGCAGGCGTACCGAAGACCGGTCCGTGCTGGAAACCCGGACGGCTCTTACCGATATCAGCAATATCACCAATCACAGCGGAGGCCGTGGCATTGCCGCCGGCACCCGGACCTGACAACAGCAATTCGCCGAGAAGGTCGGTTTCGATCGCCACCGCATTGGTCACGCCATGCACCTGCGCAATGACAGAAGAGGTTGGCACCAATGTCGGATGCACACGCTGCTCCACACCGGTTTCTGTTTTCTGCGCTACGCCCAGCAGCTTGATTTTATAGCCAAGCTCTTCTGCCGCGCGGATATCCGCAAGCGAAATATTGCTGATCCCTTCCAGATAAATATCGTCAGCGGCAATCTGCGTGCCAAAGGCAATACTGGTCAGCAGTGCCAGCTTATGCGCCGTGTCATTGCCTTCAATATCAAATGTCGGATCAGCTTCCGCGTAGCCCAGACGCTGTGCATCTTTCAGACATTCGGTGAAGGAAATCCCCTCCTCACCCATACGGGTCAGGATATAATTACAAGTACCGTTCATAATACCATAAACGCGCGACACAGTATTACCGGTCAGCGATTCACGCATCGCCTTAATCACCGGAATACCGCCTGCAACTGCTGCTTCAAAATTCAGCAACACGCCTTTGGCTTCCGCGATTTTGGCTAGTTCCACACCATGATAAGCCAGCAAGGCTTTATTGGCAGTCACCACATGGCGACCGGAATTGAGTGCAGCCTCAACAGCAGCACGTGCAGTACCTTCCGAGCCGCCAACCAGCTCAACAAAAACATCAATATTATCTGATTTTGCCAGCGCGACAGGATCATCGAACCATTCAATATTGCTGAGATCAACACCACGGTCACGCGTACGGTCACGTGCGCTGACCGCAGTCACTACAATTTCGCGTCCGCATTGCCTTGTCATCATTTCGGCTTTATCGCGCAGAATGCGCAAAACCGATGCTCCTACGGTGCCAAGTCCGGCGACACCGATCCGCAATGCATTACTCATTATTGTGCCTCAGCAATATATACTTAATTCAACGGGCGGGAACTGTATGCTCCCGCCTCACTTTATTCGCTTGGCTCAGGACATTCCCTGAAGCCGCCTTTTTATCAGGCAGCTCCGTCAGCATTTCCCAGAAAGCGTTTGATATTACGCGCGGCCTGACGAATACGATGTTCGTTCTCCACCAAAGCAATGCGCACAAATTCATCCCCATGTTCACCGAAACCGAGGCCGGGCGCAACAGCTACATCAGCTTTTTCGATCAATAGTTTGGAAAAATCGAGCGAGCCCATGGCACGGTAGCGTTCAGGGATCGGAACCCACGCAAACATTGTCGCCTCAGGAGACGGAATTTCCCAACCCGCACGGCCAAAACTCTCAACCAGAACATCGCGGCGTGTCTTATAAACATTACGCACATATTCAATATCGCTGCCGTCGCCGTTCAGCGCTGCCGTTGCAGCCACCTGAACCGGCGTGAAAGCACCGTAATCGAGATAGGATTTGACCCGTGTGAGCGCCGCAATCAGCCTTTCATTGCCAACAGCAAAGCCCATACGCCAGCCGGCCATCGAGAATGTTTTGGACATAGAGGTAAATTCAACCGCCACATCCATTGCACCCTCAACCTGCAACACCGATGGCGGCGGGTTGTTTTCATCGAAATAGATTTCCGAATAAGCCAGATCTGACAGGATGATAATATTATGCTTACGGGCAAAGGCCACCACTTCCTTATAGAAGTCGAGTGTCGCCACTTGCGCAGTCGGGTTGGACGGAAAACTCAGAATCAGCGCAATCGGGCTCGGGATCGAGTGCTTAACACCGCGCTCCAGCGAGACGAGGAAGCTGTCATCCGGTTTTGCACTGATGGAACGGATGACACCACCGGACATGACAAAGCCGAAAGTATGGATCGGATAGGTCGGATCCGGACACAGAATAACATCACCCGGCGCAGTAATTGCCTGCGCCATATTTGCAAAGCCTTCCTTGGAACCAAGCGTGGCAACAACCTGTGTATCCGGATTGAGCTTCACACCAAAACGACGCGCATAATAATTGGCCTGCGCTTTACGTAAGCCAGGAATCCCTTTGGATGAGGAATAGCGATGGGTGCGCGGGTCCTGCACAGCCTCACAAAGCTTATCAATAATGCCCTGCGGTGTCGGCAGATCAGGATTGCCCATGCCAAGATCGATAATGTCGGCACCCGCCGCTCGCGCACTCGCCTTCAGGCGGTTAACCTGTTCGAAGACATAAGGTGGCAGGCGACGGATTTTATGGAATTGTTCCGACATATCTCTCTTCCGTTTAATTAAAATGCGATGCAGCATAATCTTGTAAAACTGCACGGCTGTTAAAAGTCCGGATCAGTACGACCCGAATCCAGAGTGCCAAAACAGCACTCCGATCTGTAAATTCTAAAATGCGAATAAATTTATGACGTATCAAAACGCCTGTCGTCAGATCAGCCTGTTACTCGGTGGCTTCGATTGCCTTTAATGTGGCATCGGTTTCCGCCTGCAACTGGCGTTTGCGGGCTTCGATTTCCGCTCGGCTCGATCCAGTTGCGGGTGCGCTTCCCTGACGCGCCTTGGCACTGCTGAGGCTACCGGTAATCCGGTCTTTTTCCTCAAAGGTCAGCTGCTTGGTTTCACCGCGCGGCATAATCCCGAAATTCGGATAAGCTCCGGTACGCAGTGCGCCCTCCTGCGGCACACCGGCAGAAGGCCCGCTTGTGCAACCCGCGAGCGCCACAGCAGCCACGGCAAACATTGCATTACGCAGCGTTGCGAAGTGATGTGTCTGTTGTGCGCTCATAGAGGAAATTCCCTGCATATCGAATTCTGGTCGTAACTCTGGCCGAATAACCGGACAATAAACGTATAGACGCATTTCGCAACAGGAAGCTTTCATTTCCGCCGTGAAAAACACTCTTATTTACGTCATTCTGCCAAGTCTGCCCGCGAACACGAAATGTAACAATTGTTATTGTTTTGAAAAGAATTGTTACAGGGCATAACTTGCGCCCCAATTAATAAAGAATTAACAATTTTTGCGACGAAAACAGTCATTCCGCATATATTAATAATAGCCAGAATTTTGCACAAACGGAGCCTCTTTACAGCCCTTTGTGCCAGCAGTTGCACAGGAAACCTTTGATTTGAGTTCAGTTTCCGCAGATGCACTCAGACAAGTCGCAGCATAATGAAGGGTCTGCTTTGTTCGATACGATAAAACGTATACGAGAAAAAAACGCTCAGCTTTTCTGCGGCTCAGCTATCATTCTCGCTTTAAGCATCAGTGGCTGTACCACATCTTCCGGCACATCCCTGCTGGAAAGCGTCGCCAATGATACGACTCTGGCCGAAAATAAATCCGGCGATTCCGCTTCTGATACTCCGGCGGCAAATACAGCAACCGCTGCGACAAAAGCTGCTCCGGCCTCTGCTATAACGGCAGAAGCCGCAAAACAGACAGCAGAAGCACAAACGGAAAAACCGGTACAGGTTGCCTTGGCTGATACAGCCGCCGCCGCAACCAATCAGATTGTACAGACACCGGAAGCCGCAGCCCCTGCCGAACAACCGAGCACACTGGCTGCACTTTTCGGCACACGAAACAAGCCTACTGCTGCTTTAGCAGCGATTCCGCAGGCAGAAGCCGCAACACCGGCGACAAGCCAGACAAAGCCGCAGAATAATGCTGCTCAGGCCGAAACTGCCAAGCCGGATGCAAGCGCAAATATCGCACAAACTCCTGCAATTGACAGAACTAGCCAGAGCGCAGGCGCGGCAGCCCGTCTTTTCTCACCGGGCAAAAACAGTGTGCGCGGCACCGGCAAGCAGGAAGCCACAGTCACAGCCTCTGCCACGCCTAAAAGAGCAAGCGACTATAATTATACGCTGCCGGGTGTGCGTGCGAATGGCGGCGTAGAGATTCGTCACAGTAATAAAGTGTTCGACGAAAGCGATATTGATCTTGATGAAGACGATTTCAGCGCGCCGGTAACACTCGCCTCCGCTGGCGGCATGGCGCGTCTCGCGCCGAACGGCCTGCGCACCCAGCATGATAAAGTGCAGGTTTCCTGTCTGAAACCGCAGCTGGTCTCTATGATTAAGCGCCTTGAAAGCCACTACCGCAAACCGGTTGTCATCACCTCCGGCTACCGCAGTCCGGCGCACAACCGTTCGGTCAGAGGTGCGAAACGCTCATTGCATATGTCGTGCTCTGCGGCTGATCTGCAGATTCCAGGCGTTTCCAAATGGGAAATCGCCCGTCAGGTACGCACATGGCCAAGTCGCGGCGGTGTCGGCACCTATTGCCATACAGAATC
>NZ_ANNO01000240.1:0-8877 GCF_000409565.1 Pseudochrobactrum sp. AO18b | reverse complement strand
CGGCCCTGTCTTCATTTTCTGAACCGCTCTGGTGATTTGTGCGGCAGATTTGCATTTATTTGCAGGGCGAAACGGCACCCGAACACGCCTCAGCTCCCGTCATTCAGCGCTAAACACTTAATTCCACACGACAAAAGCAGCGCTTCCGTGGCTTTATTCACAGGCAGAGCACTGCCAAATGAAAAAAATCTGCATTTTTTGCAAATTTCTTATTTTACCCACTTGCACGATAAATATCATGCCGCTATAAGCCGGTTCACCAGCAGGCGCCCATCGTCTAGCGGTTAGGACAGCGCCCTTTCACGGCGCAGACAGGGGTTCGATTCCCCTTGGGCGTACCATCTTCTCCAGGCTGATGAAGATGAATGATCTCAGGATCAGATATAAAATTTCCCCTTCTGAACTAAATCAAAACACTCGAAACTGAACTTCATATTGCGTTTTAATCCGCCGTGATTCTGATTCCGGCTGTTTCGTTGCTTTTTCATAAGCATCAGATTTTTTTCACATATTTTGTATTTTTTTTGCATTTTCCCTATTGCGCATTCAATACGGCTTAGCTATACAGCGCTCACCGGCAGGCGCCCATCGTCTAGCGGTTAGGACAGCGCCCTTTCACGGCGCAGACAGGGGTTCGATTCCCCTTGGGCGTACCACTTTCTCTCTTGAGAAATTCAGTTTTCCGGAAACAAATCTCCAAGAATAAAAATTCAGTTTTGCATTCAGATCAGCTTTGATCTAACCAGAAACATGCTTTTTCCTTCTCCCCTTATTCGCGGCACATTATTGCAGCGCTATAAACGTTTTCTGGCGGATATCCGGCTTGATAGTGGTGAACTGATTACCGCATCTGTACCCAATACCGGCTCCATGCGCGGCCTGACCACGCCGGGTTCAGAAGCATGGCTCAGTATATCCGACAGCCCGACTCGCAAATATGCCCATACGCTGCAAATCGTGCAGGCCGACGACACTCTGGTCGGAATCAATACCGGCCTGCCTAATAAAATTGCTGAGGAAGCGATCCTGTCCGGCATGATTCCGCAATTATCCGGCTTCACCACGCTCAAGCGCGAACAAAAATACGGGCAGAACTCCCGCATTGATTTATTGCTTCTTGGAGAAACGCATCAACAGACCTATGTAGAGGTCAAGAATGTGCATTTTAAGCGCACAGGACAACTGGCAGAGTTTCCCGATAGTGTAACCGCCCGTGGTGCCAAACATCTCGTTGAGCTCAGCGAGATGGTCAAAGCCGGTCACCGCGGTGTTATGGTCTTCGTTATTCAGCGTCAGGATTGCGATTCTCTGTCCATATGCGGCGATCTTGATCCTGCTTATGCCGCAGCATTTGCGAATGCGCGGCAGCATGGGGTTGAGGCTTACGCAATTCGGTGCCACATAAGTCCTGAATCAATTATCGCGGATCAGACGGTTCCCGTTCTGAACCTGTAAATCTTTTGCTTTGCCTTAGTCGCAAGGCAGTCAATTCCGGTACAGCCTGAGTGCTGTCCTAACATGTATACGGATCACCCGATGGTAACCTATGTCAATGCCGACAGCGCCCCGCTTAAATATACAGGCCAGATCAAGCTTTACGGACCTGAAGGTTTTGCAGCGATGCGCAAGGTCTGCGCAATCACATCCGAATGTCTTGATGCGCTGAATGATATTGTCAAACCGGGCGTTACCACCAATGAGATCGACCGTTTTGTTTTTGAATTCGGTGCCGATCGCGGTGTGGTGCCTGCCACGCTGAATTATCGCGGCTATACCAAAAGCTCCTGTACTTCGATCAATCACGTTGTTTGTCACGGTATCCCTGATGACAAGCCGCTGCGTGAAGGCGATATTCTCAATATCGACATCACCTTCCTGCAGGATGGTTGGTATGGCGATTCAAGCCGCATGTATGCAGTCGGTCAGATCAAACGTGCTGCCGAGCGCCTGATGGAAGTCACCTATGAAAGCCTGCTGCGCGGTATCGCAGCTGTAAAGCCGGGTGCAAAAACCGGCGCTATCGGTGCGGCCATTCAGTCTTATGTAGAAGCAGAACGCTGCTCTGCCGTGCGTGATTTCTGCGGTCATGGTGTGGGGCAGTTGTTCCATGATGCACCGAATATTCTGCACTATGGCAAAGCGACTGATGGCGTGGAAATCCGCGAGGGCATGATCTTCACCATCGAGCCGATGATTAATCTCGGCAAGCCTGATGTGAAAGTGCTGAAAGACGGCTGGACAGCCGTCACCCGCGACCGCTCGCTGACAGCACAATATGAGCATACAATTGGTGTGACCAAAGACGGCTGTGAGATTTTCACACTGTCGCCGAAGGATATTTTCTTCACCACTGGCAACAAATAACAAAATGGTCGCGTCCTCTTATCGAAGACGCGGCCATTTTTTTGGATTAAGCAGGCACCAATATATCGATTGCACTCCCCAATTGCATCTCATGTTCGCCCTGCTCTGCTGTACGGCTGACAACATTCAGCACTGTCGTCGCCGCATTACGTGCAGCTTCTGTTAGAGTGCAGCCATGCGCAAGATTGGCCGTCAGCGTGCCGGTGAACAGGTCGCCGGTTCCCACCGGTACAATGGGCACACGCGGCGAAGTCAGTCTTGTCACTTCCCCGCCTTCAAACACCACATTCTCCAGCGAGCCATAAGGCGTATCGGGAAACATACAGCCCGTCGCAATCAAGCGCGCATTGTTGAACGCCTGTATCTGCCATACCTTTTCCTGCAAAATATCAAAGGATGAAGTATCGCTTCCGGTTATCAGCCCGACTTCAAACTGATTGGGCGTCAGGAGATCTGCCAGCGGGACCAGCTCATTGATAATACAATCCACCACCGGATCGGCAACAAACACCCCCAGCCCCGTATCACCCATCACCGGATCACAAATATAGATGATTTCCGGATTGATCTTACGCGCCCGTTTGACAAAATCCGCCACAACCTCGCCATTGGCACGCGAACCCAGATAGCCGGAGACAATATAGCGGCTGGTACTGATTAAGCCGCGCTCTTCCACGCCGCGCAGCAGATCACTCACCAGTTCCGGCTCCAGCACCCGCCCGCGCATGGTTTCATAGCCCGGATGGTTGGAGAGCAATGTCGTCGGCACTGCCGCAACATTCAGCCCGCGCGCCTGCATTGGCAGTACCGCAGCACTATTGCCGACATGGCCGTAGACAACCTGACTTTGAATGGAAATCACTGATGTCTGCATTGATAATGGCTGCGACATTACTTTACTCCTTCTTTGACAGCGACCAGCGCTTCACGACCCCGCTTCGGCAACTGTCCGTTCAGCAACATATAGGCAACCAGACCGATCACCAGCCCCCAGAACGCTCCGCCAATACCCAGCAAATTAATATTGGCAGCGGAGGCCAGAAAAGTGATTAAAGCCGCTTCACGGGTTTTCGGATCAGCCAGCGCGCCTGCCAGACTGCCGCCAATGGTGCCGAGCAGAGCAAGACCAGCGAGCGTGGTGATAAATGTTGATGGAAAGGCCATAAAGACCGCAGCAAGCGTGACACCGAACACGCCTACAAGCACATAAAAAACACCGGCGGCGATACCGGCGATCCAGCGTTTTCGCGGATCTTCATGTGCTTCACGACCCGTGGCAATCGCAGCGGTAATCGCAGCAATATTAAAAGCATGGGAGCCGAATGGTGCCATGATGAGTGAGCCAAGACCGGTGACTGTGACGATCGGATTGGCACTGGTTTTAAAACCGTCATTCCGCAGCACCAGCATGCCCGGCATATATTGACCGGTCAGCGTAATGAGGAATAGCGGCAGGGCAACGCTCAGCAATGCATTCAGTGAGAAGACCGGCATTGTAAACACCGGAGCTGCCAGAGTGAGGCTCAAATTGGAGAAATCCACCCGCCCCTGCACCAGCAGAAAACCGATGCCCAGCACCAAAATCCCGACCACCGCATAGCGTGCAGTAAAGCGCTTGAGCAAAACATAAGCGACGATCAGCCCGCCAACGAGCAGCGGATCAATGGTTGCACCGCCAAATGCACCAATACCGAATTGCAGCAAAATACCAGCCAGCAGGCCGGAAGCGATACTCGCCGGAATAAGCCGGATCACTTTCTCGAATGTGCGGGAAAGCCCCAGCACAACAAAAGCAAGCGCCGAGATAATATAAGCACCGACTGCCTCCGCATAAGGCGTTGTGGCGAGTGCAGTAACCAGAAAAGCCGCTGCGGGCGTTGACCATGCGGTGATAATAGGCTCACGAAAATGCCAGCTCAGTATCAGCCCCGTTACACCGACACCAATAGACACAGACCAGACCCATGACGCTGTCAGCTCAGGGCTGAGACCGGCAATTTTCGCCGCCTGAAAAACCAGAATAAAAGTCCCTCCGTAATTGACAATCACCGAAATCAATCCGGCAACAATCGGATGGGTCAGATCGCTGAAGCGCAAAGGAGATGGTGGCGGAATAGTGTGCGACATAAGACAGGCTCTCTAATATGGCTGTGGCGCTGCCGGTTCTGCATAAAGCCGACGGTCACAGGATGGTCATGATGCGCTTGACTTTTAACCTGTGAATGGTCTGTTATCTCCATCCACTTATCGCTTTGGAGCCAGACCAATTGTTCAGGCACTCCCAACTTGAATCTGTCAAAGCATGGATTGCCCATCCGGCTCATGCCACGATGCCGCTTCATGCACGGATACAGCGCGCCATCCGCCAACTGATCGTCAATGGTGCATTGGCATCGGGTAAACCGCTCCCCGCCTCCCGCGCCTTGGCAAAATCGCTGGATGTCTCGCGTGATACGATTGAGGCTGCCTATAGCCAGCTTCATGCAGAAGGCTTTATTGAACGTCGGGTTGGCAGTGGCAGTTTTGTGGCCGAGATGACTGACTTCTCGGCGGGGCGCAGGCTCTCGCAACGCGATGCGCTTGCGCGCAATCAAGCGCCGAACCTGAGTAAACGCGGCAATGCCATGTTTCGAAGCGGCGGTGTGCGTGAACAACTGGTTCCCCGCCCTTTTGCACCAGGTCTGCCGGAAACCCGCAGCTTCCCGATACAACTCTGGGAGCGGCTTGAACGGCAGGTTCTCAAAGAAACCGGCACGCAGGCACTGCTGCACGGCAATCCGCAAGGCACTGAGCCGCTGCGCCGTGCGATTGCCGATTATGTCAATCTGGAGCGTGGCGCCCGTGCCACCGCCGACCGTGTGCTGGTGCTGACCAGTTCGCAGCAAGCACTGACACTCTGCGCCAATATGTTGCTGGATGCCGGTGACAGTATTTTCATTGAAGATCCGGTCTATTACGGCGCTCGCAGAGCTTTTGATGCGGCGGGACTGATCCCCGTGCCAATTCCCGTTGACCGGCAGGGCATTATTGCCGAGCATATTCTTGAAGACCCGCTTAAAGCCAAAGCCGTGTTTCTCACCCCGTCCCATCAGTTTCCGACCGGTGCAACACTGGCGCTGGACAGGCGTCTGGCATTGATCGAATGGGCATCCCGACATCAGGCATGGATTATCGAAGACGATTATGACAGCGAGTTTCGCTATACCGGCAAGCCGACAGCCTGCGTGCAGGGGCTCGATCCCCATGACCGCACCATCTATATCGGCACTTTCACCAAATCTCTGTTTCCGGGTCTTCGCATTGGCTATATCGTGCTGCCGCCGCAACTGGTTAAACCCATGACCGTAGCGCGCACCTTGCTGGACGGGCATACGGCATCTGTCGCACAGCTTACCCTTGCCCGTTTTATGGAGGGCGGGCATTTCGGTGCGCATATCCGTGCCATGCGCAATATTTACGCCGAGCGTCTCGACGTTCTGACAAAACTCGTCGGGATACATCTGAGCGAATTTATTGAACCGCGTGTACCAATCGGCGGCTTGCAAATGCCGTGCCTGCTGATCTGCGAAATATCGGAACGTGCAGCCATTGATGCAGCAAGACGTGTTGGCATCGAATTGCTGGAGCTATCGCCGCTTCATGCATCCGGCAGCGGCAGAGCCGGCTTTCTGATGGGCTTTGCGGCCTATACACCGGCAGAACTGGAAATTGCCGTTAAAAAGCTCAAAACAGCTTTTCAGAACATCAAAATCTGAAATTTCAAATGGCCTGCCCATGAATTCAAAAGTGGCCGGTCTAAGCCAGCCATTTCTATACTATGCTTGTGTCGTATTTTGCCTGCACTCAAGGCAGCACGACTGAAAGACACATGCCATGGATCAGCTGCCCACTACCCTTTCTGCCGAAGATATTGCCCGCTTTGGTGAAACACCCGCAATCCGGTTTGCGCAGAATTTGCAGCTGGTTCAGGAACGTATTGCTGCGGCAGCCTTGCGCAGTGGTCGCAGACCAGAAGATGTGCGTCTGCTACCGGTTACCAAAACTGTTCCTGCACATATTCTGCGCTATGCGTTTGCCGCAGGCATTACAGATTTTAGCGAAAACAAACTTCAGGAAGCCCGCGATAAACGTGATAAACTCGATGATCTTGCGATTAACTGGAGCATTATCGGCCATCTCCAGACCAATAAGGTCAAATATCTCACACGTTTCGCCACAGAGTTTCATGCGCTCGACAGTATTCGCCTAGCGGAGGAACTGAACCGCAGATTGGAAAGTGAAAACAAAGATCTGGATGTCTTTGTGCAGGTCAACACATCCGGGGAGATCAGCAAATATGGCCTGCATCCCGATGATCTGCTGCCATTCATCGAGCGCCTGCCCGATTTTCCGCGGCTGAAACCGCGCGGCCTGATGACCCTTGCTTTGTTCAGCTCTGATCTTAATAAAGTACGTCCATGCTTCCGGCTTCTGCGCAACCTGCGTGATCAGGCGGCGCGGCATCATTCCGGTATCACCAAGCTCTCAATGGGCATGTCCGGTGATTTTGAGGCGGCGATTGAAGAAGGCGCGGATATTGTCCGCGTCGGTCAGGCAATCTTTGGCCCAAGGCCGACTGCAGATGCTTTTTACTGGCCGGGTCTGACAGACACAACACAGCAATCAGCGCAACCATAAAAACAATTTAAGAAATATAATCAAATACTTAAATTGTTAAACTGCCTCTTAAAACCTATTTTCCGATAGACCATTCTGAGATTTTCCGTTTAATCTGTAAACGGAAACCGCTCATCCCTGCGGTAGCCATCTGTGCATTCGGGGGCACGTTGCAGTATGGCAAATAAAATTGCGTCAGCGGATGAGACAGATCTGTTTCCGCCTGCTGATGAGAGACTTCATCTGCAGATATTCAACGAGGCTGGCATAATGCAACAGCCTTCCGGCCGCTTGTCTGTGCCTGCCGCAGCAACTGAAAACCATCCGGTTCGTTCGGCAGAAACACCTCCGCAACCGGAACAGCCTGTTAAAACCTCTGCAAGCGCAAAGAAAAACAAGCCCCATTATAGCGGCCACCGTCAGCGTCTGCGCGAGCGTTTCAACAATCATGGCGACGACGTTCTGGCTGATTATGAGCTGCTGGAGCTTTTGTTGTTTCGCACCATTGCGCGGGCAGATACCAAACCGCTGGCCAAAGCTTTGCTCAACCGGTTTGGCAGTTTTGCCGGTGTGCTGGGGGCAGAACCGCAATTACTAAGGGAAGTTGCAGGCTGTGGTGAAGCCGTCGCGCAGGATATCAAACTGCTTAATGCCTGTGCCCGCCGTTCCGGCAAAAGTGAAATCATGAAAAAGGATGTGCTGGATTCCTGGAGCAAGGTCATTGCCTATTGCATGACCTCAATGGCCTATGAAAACCGTGAGCAATTCCGCATCCTGTTTCTTGATAAGAAGAACCGCCTGATCGCCGATGAAATACAGCAAATCGGTACTGTCGATCATACACCGGTCTATCCGCGCGAAGTCATCAAACGGGCATTGGAACTGTCCTCTACTGCCCTGATCTTATTCCATAATCATCCGTCCGGTGACGCAACACCATCCCGCGCCGATATTGATATGACTAAGGTAATTATCTCAATTGCATCGCCGCTGAATATCGCTGTACACGACCATATTATCATCGGCAAAGCCGGTCATATCAGTATGCGCGGCCTCGGACTTATCTGAAAAAATACGCACAAAAATCCTGTTAACCCATTATTAATTATAAATAAAACAATAAGACCGGCTTAACAGAAACATGACATAAACAAACCAAATTGGTCACAATTAACCGGCATAACCGGCTCAAAGGCGCAAGACTAAAAAGACTCGGGCGCCAGACAAATTTCAAGATTGCCTCACATGGCAAATACGGAGCCGGACTATGCGTCACTTTACACTTATCAGCACAGCAGCACTCGCGCTGGCACTTACACAGGCTTCTGCTTTCGCAGCAGATTCCTTCAATAATGACTATAACTACAATGACAGCTCATCGAGCTATGATGCGCCTGCGACATGGGAAGGTAACTATGTCGGCGCGCATCTCGGCACCACCTCTTCCAAAACACCAAGCCCGTTCTCCAGCCGTACTTCGGCAATGGGCGGTATCGTCGCCGGTAAGAACTTCCAGTCCGGCAACTTCGTTTATGGTGGTGAAGTCGAAGGCAACTTCGGTGAAGCGGAACATAAAATTCAGGATGGCGGCCGTCTGCAGCAGTCATGGAGCGGTGTAGCCAAGGTTAAAGCCGGTTATGCCATGGACAAGACTCTGGTTTACGGTACTGTCGGTTATGGCCTGACCCGTTTCAAACCAAAAGACAATGTTACATCCGGCAGCAAATGGGCTGGCGGCGTACAGATGGGCGTTGGTGTTGAGCAACAGCTCTCCGGTCCGTTCTCTGTCAAAGCAGAATATAACTATATGCGTCACAATGGCGTAAAAACCAGCGTGAATGACACACGTTATGAAAA
>NZ_ANNO01000239.1:0-6858 GCF_000409565.1 Pseudochrobactrum sp. AO18b | reverse complement strand
CGTATTTTCTTAAATACGGCGCTTTTTTCATATTTTCAGATTTTTTGCTAAAATACATTGATTTTATTATAAAAAACAAAAGCTTGAATAAGCGTATCCATTCTGAATATGGTTTGTTTTTTCAGCATAGACCTATGCAAATTTTGCATTCCCTCACCTGATTAATGTCAGGATAATAACTTTTTCGATGCATTTTCCTCTTTGTCTTCGTCATTTTCACTGCTTTTTTGTACGCGCCTTTGCGCTGTCTCAACCGGTCAACAGCTTGATCGTGCCCCGCAGCTTGACTTGAACAGGCTCCCTGATTTTAAAGTTAAGCTGAGGAAATTGGGAATTTAATCATGCAAGCAGTTTTTGACGGCCATAATGATGTGCTGCTTCGTCTTTGGGAGAACCGCAATAAAGGCGAAGATCCGGTAAAGGAATTTATCGAAGGAACCACGCAGGGTCATATTGATCTGCCACGCTCCCGCAAAGGCGGCCTTGCCGGCGGTCTCTGCGCGATTTACATTCCCAACCCTGCTACCGGCGAAACAATTTTCGGCGAACCGGACAGCAATGGCCATTACGACACGCCGCTTGCTGCCCCGCTTGACCGCACCTATTCCTTCGACATCGCCAGCGAATTTATCGACATTGCCTATAAGCTTGAACGCGCAGGCGGATGGAAAATCTGCCGAACCGGTCAGGATATCGATAATGCCATTGCAGACGGTGACTTTGCAGCCGTTCTGCATATGGAGGGTTGTGAAGCGCTCGACAAGGATCTGAAGGCACTCGAACTGTTCTATCAGGCCGGTTTGCGCTCGCTCGGCCCTGTCTGGAGCCGTCATAATATTTTCGGCCACGGCGTACCGTTCTCCTATCCGATGAGCCCTGATACCGCACCGGGACTGACCGATGCCGGTAAAGAGCTGATTAAGGCCTGCAATAGCCTCGGCATCCTGATCGACCTGTCGCATATCACTGAAAAAGGCTTCTGGGATGTGGCCAAACTCAGCAATCAGCCTTTGATTGCCAGCCATTCCAATGCCCATGCCCTGACACCGGTTGCACGCAACCTCACCGACAAACAGCTGGATGCAATTGCCGAGAGCAATGGTCTGGTCGGCCTGAACTATGTCACCACCATGCTGCGCGCAGATGGTCAGGTGAATACGGCCACACCGATGAGCGATATGGTGCGCCATATTGATTATCTGGTGAAGAAAGTCGGCATCGATGGTGTGGCACTCGGCTCGGATTATGACGGCGGCCCGATACCGGAAGGTATTACGGATGCTGCGGGTACACATAATCTCGTTCAGGCGCTGCGGGAAGCGGGCTATGGCGAGGATGATCTTGCAAAAATCTGTCGTGAAAACTGGCTGCGTGTGCTGCGCTCTGCCTGGCATGAACACCACTGAGCAATCATAAAAAAGCACAAAAACAATCAGTTGACGACAAGTGTCAGCCTCCTTGCGGAGTCCTGCCATTCAATCATATGATAGATAAAAATCTTTCTGCCGGATTAGCTCGGCAGAAAGAAAATAACACGGTGCGATACACGTGTTTTCAGTATCGCAGGCACGTTGAACGGCCAATCATTTGGGATGAAATATGGGGTATATAATGATTAAAAAATCCAACGGGATTAAAACATTAAATCGTTTTGGTTATCTCGCAGCCACCGCAGCTCTGGGCGTATTTGTCAGCGCAGCAGCAGTGCAGGCCGCAACACCGGCCGATACGCTGGTTCTGGGCTGGACATTCGATGACATGATTACGCTGGATCCGGCGGAATCTTTCGAGCTCTCCACCGGTGAAATCCTCGGCAACACCTATGACCGCCTGCTGCGTCTCGACCCGAATGATGCATCCAAGGTCATCGGCGACGTTGCGGAAAGCTGGGAAGTTTCCGAAGACGGCCTGACCTATACTTTCAAAATCCGTGAAGGCCAGAAATTCGCCTCCGGCAACCCGCTGACAGCTGAAGATGTGGCCTACTCGCTCATCCGTGCTGTTAAAATCGACAAGAGCCCGTCTTTCATTCTCACTCAGTTCGGTTTCAAGCCGGATAATGTGGAAGAGAAGATCAAGGCAACTGATGCCAATACACTGGTTATCACTGTTGACCAGTCCTATGCGCCAAGCTTCGTGCTGAACTGCCTGACCGCTGACGTGGCCTCGGTTGTTGACAAGAAACTGGTTGAAGAAAACGCCAAAGACGGTGATTACGGCTATGGCTGGCTGAAGACCAACTATGCCGGTTCCGGCCCGATGATTGTCCGCGACTGGCGCGCCAATGAAATCGTTGTTCTGGAACGCAATGACAATTACCGTGGCGACAAATCCCCGCTGAAACGCGCGATCTACCGCTATGTCAAGGAAAGCGCGACCCAGCGTCTGATGCTTGAAAAAGGCGATATCGACGTAGCGCGTAACCTTGAGCCGGGCGACATTGATGCGATTGCCAAGACTGAAGGCGTTTCGCTGGCATCTGCACCAAAGGGCACCGTTTATTACTTCAGCCTCAACCAGAAAAACGAAACTCTGGCCAAGCCTGAAGTGCGTGAAGCTCTGAAATATCTCGTTGATTACAGCGCGATTGAATCAACACTGATTAAACATATCGGTGTTCAGCACCAGACATTCCTGCCAAAGGGTCTGCTCGGCGCGTCGGATGAAAAACCGTACAAGCTCGATGTAGCCAAGGCTAAGGAATTGCTGGAAAAAGCCGGTCTGAAAGACGGTTTCAACATCACTATGGATGTGCGTTCCAGCCAGCCTGTAACCGGTATTGCTGAATCCATTCAGCAGACTTTTGCTCAGGCCGGTATCAAGATGGAAATCATTCCGGGCGACGGCAAACAGACCCTGACCAAATATCGTGCCCGCAAGCATGATCTCTATATCGGTCAGTGGGGCACAGACTACTGGGATCCAAACACCAATGCGGATACCTTTGCCAGCAATCCTGACAATAAAGACGATGCATCGGCCAAAACACTGGCATGGCGCAACGCGTGGGATATTCCTGAGCTGACCAAGGAAACCAAAGCTGCGGTTCTGGAACGCGACACTGAGAAGCGTACACAGATGTATATGGACCTGCAGAAGAAACTGCTTGATGACGGTCCGTTTGTCATTCTGTTCCAGCAGACTGAAGTTGCCGCTTACCGCAATAATGTCGAAAACTACAAGCTGGGCGTGACCTTCACCACCAACTCTGTCTACGACGTATCGAAGAAATAATACGGTATGAGTGTAACCACTATTACAGCATCCGGGCGCAAAAACGCCCGGATCAGCAAATGGGCTCTCGGGATCGGGAGCTTCTTGCTGGTCGTCATCACAACCTATCTCGGACTGCTGGCTGTGACCTTCTTCATTGGTCGCGTCATTCCGATTGATCCGGTTCTTGCAATTCTCGGTGACCGCGCACCGGCTCATGTTATTGAGCGCACCCGCGAAGAGTTAGGATTAAATCTGCCGATCTGGCAGCAATTCATTATTTATGTTCAAAAAGCCCTGTCCGGTGATTTCGGCATGTCGGTTCTGACCTCCAATCCGGTTATGACTGACATCAAGCGCGTTTTCCCTGCGACAATGGAACTGGCAACAATCGGCACGCTGATCGGCGCTGTCTTCGGCATTCCGCTCGGTGTGCTCGCGGCTGTAAAGCGCGGCAGCTTCATCGATCAGCTGGTGCGCGTTATCGGTCTGTTCGGATATTCCGTTCCGATCTTCTGGCTCGGCATGATCTGTCTGCTGATTTTCTACGCCAAACTTGGCTGGGTTGCCGGTCCGGGTCGTATTGATGTGGCCTATGAATATACCTTCACGCCGATCACCGGTCTTTATATGCTGGATGCGATTATTCAGCGCCAGTGGGATGCGCTGGGGAATATTCTCTCGCATATCATTCTGCCTGCCTCGCTGCTCGGTTATTTCTCTCTGGCCTATATCAGCCGCATGACCCGTTCTTTCATGCTCAATGAACTGGATCAGGAATATATCGTTGCAGCGCGTGCAAAGGGCTTAAGCGAAACCAAGATCATCTGGGGTCATGCCCTGCGCAATGCGGCAGTGCCGCTTGTGACTGTGATTGCCCTGTCCTATGCCGGTATGCTGGAAGGCTCGGTTCTGACTGAGACCGTATTCTCATGGCCGGGTCTTGGTCTGTACATCACCAATTCTCTGCAAAGCGCTGATATGAATGCTGTTCTCGGCGGCACTATTATCATCGGCTCTGTGTTTATTGCCCTTAATCTGCTTTCCGATCTGCTCTATCGGACACTCGACCCACGGACGCGCGCACGATGAGTGAGACAACACTTCCAAAAGAAACATGGCGGGAATGGCTGCTCACTGAGCGTCCGCAATCCCGTGCACAGGCCAAACTCGGCCGTTCCTACATGATCTGGCGCCGTTTTACCGCGAATAAACTTGCGGTACTCGGCCTGATTATCATCGGTCTGCTGGTATTCGTGGCTGCCTTTGCACCATGGCTGGCACCGCATTCACCGGTTTCCGGCGATCTGGCCAATTCACGCCTGCTGCCAATGGGCTCACCGGGCTATCTGCTGGGTACAGACGATCAGGGGCGCGATATTCTCTCCCGCCTGATCTACGGCTCACGCTGGACGCTCTATGTTGTTCTGCTGGTGGCTATCCTGTCGGCACCGGTCGGTCTTCTGGTCGGTACTGTAGCCGGTTATGCCGGTGGCTGGGTTGATGCGCTGCTAATGCGTATTACCGATATTTTCCTTGCTTTTCCGAAGCTCATTCTGGCGCTCGCTTTTGTTGCGGCTCTGGGACCCGGCATTGAAAATGCAGTTATCGCGATTGCGATTACCTCATGGCCGCCTTATGCCCGTATTGCCCGTGCGGAAACACTGACACTGCGCAATTCGGACTATATTTCAGCTGTGAAGCTGATGGGCGCATCCCCTGCGCGTATCGTCATCCGTCATATTATGCCGCTCTGCCTGTCCTCGCTGATCGTTCGTGTGACGCTGGATATGGCCGGTATTATTCTGACTGCTGCCGGTCTTGGCTTCCTGGGTCTCGGTGCTCAGCCGCCACTGCCTGAATGGGGTGCAATGATTGCTTCCGGCCGTCGTTTCATTCTCGACCAGTGGTGGGTAGCCGCTGTACCGGGCATGGCCATTCTCATTGTCAGCCTTGGCTTCAACCTGCTTGGTGACGGCCTGCGTGACGCTCTTGATCCGCGAGGCAACAACCAATGAGTGACAAGTTACTTTACGTTGACGATCTGCGGGTATCATTCCCTACCCGTACAGGCTCGATTGAGGCTGTTCGCGGCGTGTCTTTCACGCTGGGACGTGAGCGTCTGGGTATTGTGGGTGAATCCGGCTCGGGTAAATCCCAGACCGGCCGCGCCATCATGGGGCTGACACCGCCCCATGCAAAAATCACAGCCAAGCGTCTGGAATTTGATGGTATTGATCTGCTCGGCATCTCTGCAAAAGAACGCCGTGCTTTGCGCGGCAGCCGCGTGGCAATGGTATTGCAGGATCCGAAATATTCGCTCAATCCGGTTATGACCATTGGTCGTCAGATCATTGAAACCCTGTCGGCTCATGCACCGGTCAAAAAATCCGAAGCCCGTCAGAAGGCTCTGGAGATGCTGGAAGCGGTGCAGATCCGTGATCCGGAGCGCGTTTTTGATCTCTATCCGCACGAAGTATCCGGCGGTATGGGACAGCGCGTAATGATCGCGATGATGCTGATTGCTCAACCTGAGCTGCTGATCGCCGATGAGCCGACTTCGGCTCTCGACGTCACCGTTCAGCTTGAAGTGCTTGGTATTCTCGACAAGCTGGTGGCAGACCGCGGCATGGGGCTGATCTTTATCAGCCACGATCTGCGTCTGGTCTCCTCCTTCTGCGACCGCGTTATCGTGATGTATGCCGGTCGTATTGTTGAGGAAATTGCCGCAAGCGATCTGGCCAATGCAAAACATCCATATACTCAGGGGCTTCTGAACTGCATGCCTAAGATCGGCGCTGACCGTCATCCGCTGCCAACCCTGCAACGTCAGGCGGAGTGGAGCGTATGACCGGTACCAGTACAAAAACACCTGCCAATCCGGCATTGTTCATTGAAAATCTCAATGTCTTGTTCAATGACTTCCACGCGTTGAAAGATGCGTCGATCACGGTTGCTAATGGCTCCTCCTTTGGTCTGGTCGGTGAATCCGGTTCAGGCAAGTCCACACTGCTGCGCGCAGTTGCAGGACTGGCACCAACCTCTTCCGGCAAGATTGAGGTCAACGGCAAGCCAATACCAAACCCGCGTGACAAGGCCTTCTACAACACGGTACAGATGGTGTTTCAGGATCCTTACGGTTCCCTGCACCCGCGTCAGACTGTAGATCGCCTCTTGCTTGAGCCATTGGCTATCCACGGCATCAAAGACACGGAGAAGCGTATTGTCCGTGCATTGGATGAAGTGGGCTTGGGCTCCGGCTTCCGCTTCCGCTATCCGCACCAGCTTTCCGGTGGTCAGCGTCAGCGTATTGCGATTGCCCGCGCTCTCATCGTGGAGCCGAGCATTCTGCTGCTGGATGAGCCGACTTCCGCACTTGATGCTTCCGTTCAGGCGGAAGTGCTCAACCTGCTGGAGCAGATCCGCCGCGACCGTAAGCTGACCTTCGTTATGGTCAGTCACGACCTCGCAGTTATCACCCATATGTGTGATGAGCTGGCGGTAATGCAGAATGGTACGATTGTTGAGAAGCTCAAAGCTGATGATCTCGCCAAGGGCAATCTGAAAGAAGACTATACACGCAATCTGATGGTTGCCAGTGAAGGCTTCAAACGCTGATTTCCTGACATCATTAAAAATCAGGCC
>NZ_ANNO01000238.1:0-339 GCF_000409565.1 Pseudochrobactrum sp. AO18b | reverse complement strand
CCCTGTTGATTGCCGCTAAGAACTGCCCCGGTTTTTCCACCGAGAATTGACCCGCCTTTTAATTAATGTTCGGGTTTTTATTCACGGTCAAGTTTCGTGTATTCCTTTGCTCGTTTTGGTTCCTGAGCGGAACTGTTTTTGAACCTGAAGCTGTCATTTCCGGTTTCCAGTATGTGGCAGTGATGGGTGAGCCTGTCGAGCAATGCAGTCGTCATTTTGGCGTCTCCAAACACGCTTACCCATTCACTGAAGCTGAGATTGGTGGTGATTATGACACTCGTGCGCTCGTAAAGTTTGCTGAGCAGGTGGAATAAAAGCGCGCCACCGGATGCACTGAAT
>NZ_ANNO01000237.1:0-2044 GCF_000409565.1 Pseudochrobactrum sp. AO18b | reverse complement strand
GAGATCGCGGGCCATATAATTTCAAGCAAAAAGCGGCTGATTAGCGCTCGATTGTGCGGTTCCAGCGGCTGTTCCATGCCTGACGGTTTTTATTGACCGCATCCCAGTCCAGAACATTTGCAGTTTCCATGTAACCACGGAAGGCTGTGAGCTTGGCAGCTGCATCTTCATTGCCGGCCTTGGCATTGATGTTCGAAGGAATGATATTGCCATTGTCCAGAGCAAGGCTCTGAGCATCGGCCGACAGCAGATAATGTGCCAGTTTCTGGCTCAGTTCCGGCTCGCTATTATTGGCAATCACACACTGGGTAACGGCCAGCACAACAGAACCTTCCTTAGGCTGCGCATATTCCACCGGAATACCCTTGTCCTTCAGATTGTTCACGCCGGTAGGTGTCAGCGGGAAAATAGCCGCTTCGCCGGTCTGCACCATTTCAGAGATTTTGGCCGAGCTTGGAATGAACTCGATAACATTCTTGCCGATGGTGTCGGAGAATTTCTCAAAACCCGGCTCAACATTGTTTTCATCGCCGCCCTGAATGCGGTTAAACATCAGGAAGGCATGCAGGCCAAAGCTCGAAGCCGAAGCGGACTGGAACACAACCGCATTGGCGAATTTAGGGTCAGCCATATCCATCCATGAGGTTGGTGCTGCCCAGCCTTTTTCATCAAACAGCTTTTTATTATAGGCAAGACCGGTCATGCCCATATCAACGCCGATGGCCATATCATCTTTCAGACGCGCTGCCGGCTGGATTTCTTTCAGCACCGGATCATCAGAGATCGGCTGGCAAAGATTGCTGCCGATAGCGCGTACCATCACACCGTCGTCCAGCAGCATGACATGCATTTGCGGATTGTCTTTGGCAGCGGTTGCTTTGGCCAGAATATCGGCTGAAGTGCCCGGAACCACAACAACTTTAACATTATTGGCTTTTTCAAACGGTGGCAGAACATGCTCGGTATAAGCGCGTTCAAAATTGCCGCCATTCATGCCGATATAGAGTGTCTTGGTTTCTGCCTGTGCAGCTGTTGCAACAGCAGCGGCACCCAATGCCAGAACGGAAACCATTGTCAGTTTAGAATTCATTTCGTGCTACTCCCATTATGAAGATTAAAGATTGCCTTGTCCGCCCCTTCTCAGGCAGGAAGGTTATGAAAACGATCAATGCTGAAAGCCCCGATCGGTATGTTGCTTTGGCCTTGTGTTACCAGATCACACAGCACCGCCCCCACAGCTGGTGCGGTCTGAAAGCCCGCTCCGCAAAAACCAAAAGCATGAAAAAGCCCGTTCACCTTGGAACTCGCGCTGATAACCGGATTGCCATCCGGCATTTCAGCCTCAGTGCCGGACCAGAAGCGGATAACATGGGCATGTTCCAGATGCGGAAACAGCGCAATTGCCCGCTGCATAACCGATGAGGCGGCAGTCACCGAAGGTCGCGAATAGTCCGGATTATCCAGTACAATTCCGCGCCCGCCGCCCATCACATAATTACCGCGCGTCACCTGACGGCCATAGAAACTGCCGCCCTCTTCGCCCATGCTCATTGGCAGGCGATAAGGCAGCGGCTCTGTCACCACCATGGACGGATAGATTTTCTTGAGCGGAACGCTCTCACCAAACTGGCTGGCAAACTGGTCTGACCATGCACCAGCCGTATTGACTAATTGGCGGCACCGGATTTCCGTTTCCTCACCGGCCTGCAGCACAAAACCACTGCCGGTACTGACAGCCTGATGCACCGGCATATGTTCCAGCACAGTGGCACCGGCAGAGCGGGCTGCGCGGGCAAAGGCCGGAGAAACCAGACGCGGATTGGCATGGCCGTCGTCATGGCACAGTGATGCTCCGGCCACATCGCCGGTCAGCCACGGGAAACGTGTTTTCACGGCCTTGCCGCTGATGAGTTCCAGCTCCAGACCATGCGGACGCACACGCGCCGCATAGGTTTCGAGCTTGGCGAAATCTTCTTCCGTGCGTGCCAGTTTCAAATGACCACTGCGCTGATATTCACCATCAATGCCGATCAATTCCGGCAAA